>LVWS01000022.1 GCA_002083365.1 Nitrospira sp. SG-bin1
GCGGCCACTGGCCGCCCATCAGCGCATAGATCTCAACGGGCTTTCCAGAAATCGTTACACCGAGTTCATATGATTTCCCGGTGAACGGCGCAAAGCGTTTGCACGCTTCCTCGTAGAAGCGGCTGTTCCGATACTTCTTGTTCGTCAGGTCGATGGCGTAGAGGCCATAGAAATATCGCGGCTGACTCTGGAGACTCTCGACAATCTGGCCGAGATTGCGGGCGAGAATGGCGTTCCGCGGCACGGTGGTCTGCCAGGCCGTATCGAGTGCCCAGGCGGCGCAGGTCAGATGAGAAGCGCCGCAAATGCCGCAGGCGCGCGGAGTCACGACCAGACCCGCCTGCGGATCCTTGTCGCGCAGGATGATCTCAAACCCGCGAAACAGTTCCGCTTGCGTCCAGGCATTCGTTACGACGCCATTGTCCACTTCCACCCGAACATCCAGGTCTCCCTCCACGCGGCCAACGGGAGAAATGTCTAATGTTTGTACCGCCATGGTTGATCTCCTTTGTCGTTTACGAGATCCTGTAGAAAACGCTCACACCACGAAAATGTCTTGTTCGGCCCACGCCGGTGCCGCCGCCTTCGCCGCACTGGTTAGCGCGATGTAGCCCTTCTTATCGACCCCCTGAGGCAAGTCCTTAGGAACTCCCATCACCGTCTGTGTCTTGAAGACAGTCCCCGGCGCAAGATCAAAGAATGGGAACTCGGGCTCAGTGCACCCGAGGCAGGGCATGCCCGCGCGGGTCTTGGAGGATTGCCGATTCCAGAGGATACGATTGCAGGGAGAGTGGGTCATGGGACCCCGACAGCCAAGATCATAATAGAGGCAACCCTTCCGCTGGCCGAACTCGGTCGCTGAGACCTTGTACGCGAAATGCATGTTGCGCGTGCAGCCGGTCTGGGTGAAACTCTGGAAGAAGGTCTTCGGTCGCTGGAACTCATCGAGCCCGATGTCCTTCCCGCGTCCGGTCGCCACCGCCACGACGATCTGTGTGATCCAGTCCGGATGTGCCGGGCACCCCGGGATATTGACGACCGGCAGTCCGGCCTTCGAGCGGAATTCCTTTCCCAAAAACCCTCCATGATTGCGTTTGAGAAACTGGAGCCCTTGCGATTCACTCGGATTGGGCGCAGTGGCAGGAATGCCGCCCCAGGTCGCGCAATCCCCGACCGCCACAACATAGTTCGCGACATTACAGAGATCACGGACCCACTGTTTCATCGGCCGTCCGGCAAATCGATTCCATTCGCCGGTGCCGTTCGGGGCGTTGACCACTGTCCCTTCAAACACAAAGATGTCCAATGGAATCTTTCCCGCCACGCAATCCTTGAGGATCTTCTGGAGGTTATCTCCCAGCTCTACGCCGAGGGAGGGATGCCAGAGGACGTTGATCCCAAAGTCCGTCACGAGGTCACAGGCGCTCGGTTCTTCCGCGTTGAGAAAGGACATCGTGTTGCCGGAACAAGCACCGCCTTGGAGCCAGAGTAGATTCGCCATGGTTCGGTCCTCCGCTGGATAGATCGAGTGGGAATTCGAGATGCACGCGCTTCGGCATAAGCGCAACAATTGGACCAGCGCGAACAGAGTTGACCTCGCCGCGTACGAAGGGTGTGCTTCCAATCGAAAAGACAATGACTTACGCGGAAGGCGGGAAGGCCGGACGGCGCGCCCGCGAACAGAAGCAGTCGTGCTAACTATCTTTGCAAATGGCGGGGGATTGCAAAAGAACTATGCAGTTCCAGGTCAGACATCATCATCCCTGCCGATTCCCACACACGGGACACTCGACTTCCAAGGTGTAGCCGTACCAAATCCCCTGACAACGACTACACCAATGCCCATTGGTCTGTGTCTCGGCGAGACCCAGTTGACGTGCAAGAGCGGTTACACCGAGTTCATTGAGTTGAGCGGCAGATGTAGGCGCTTCGGAGGGTTCAGCCGGGTGGTTCCAGAGCGAAGCCCAGAATTTGCCAAACTCCTCGTCCCCCTTTCTTCGCTCAGGGTCATCGTGACTGGACATGGGTGATTCCTCCGGATGGTGCTGCCGCCAGCTTGTACCGGCGTATCTTATTGGCTAAGCCGACGCGCGAGAGTCCTAGTTCCTTCGCAACCTTGCTTTGGTTCCAGCGGTGGCGCAGCAGCGCCTGAGTCACCACCTGGGCCTCCAGCCGCTCCACCTTCTGTTTCAAAGTCCCGGCACCGTTGATCAGGTTCATCTCTTTCACCCGTGCGTCAGGAGGAACCACCTTGGCCAGGTCTTCGGACAAATGTTCTGTCGACAAGAATTCTCCATTCCCAGCGAGTGAGACCATTCGATGAATTTCGGTTTCCAACTCGCGCACATTGCCGGGAAAGGGATAGGCCTGCAGATGGCGCATGACCTGCACCGTAATCCCGGCAACCCGGCGGTTCATGAGCTCGGAAAATTTTCTCGAAAAGTATTCGGCCAGCACTGGAATATCTTCGACGCGCTCGCGCAACGGCGGAATGATTAACTCGAACCCGCGCAGACGATAGTACAAATCCTTCCTAAAGGTTCCGGCCTCGACCAGTTCTTTAATCGGCCGGTTTGAAGCAGCCAGGATTCTGACGTTTGCCTTGCGTGTTTTTTCAGATCCCAGGGGTTTCACCTCGCCCTCCTGCAAGAACCGTAGCAGGCTGACCTGAAAAGATGGGGAGACTTCAGAAATCTCATCGAGGAACACTGTTCCGGCATCTGCAGCCACGAACAGCCCAAGCCGGTCGCTGATGGCTCCGGTAAATGCCCCTCGTTTGTGGCCAAACAGCTCAGACTGAAGCAGTTCGTCGGGGAGCGCCCCGCAATTCTGGGCTAGGAACGGGAATTTCTTCCTGTCGCTGAATCCGTGGATCGCCCGCGCCATCAGCTCCTTTCCGGTTCCGGTTTCTCCTTGAATCAACACGGGCAGATCGGTCGCCGCGGCTTTCCGCGCGAGGTTACAGACCTCCAACATACTGTCGCTGGCGAATACCAGCTTGTCGAATTCATAACTGTCCCTGATGAGCTTGGTGAGGTGTTCCTTATGGCTTCGGAATGCTCCATCAGAAAACTTCAGCTCGCGGCTCATCAGCCGATGACGCCGCGCCAGTTCCCTACTTTCGAGTGCTCGATCGATCAGTAATCGGAGATGCCAGGGCGGACAGGGCTTCGGAATGACCTGATAGACCGCCGCTTCCTTGATGATCTTCTCGATATCCGGGAGGTCGCACGAATCCGTGACCAGGATACGGATCACATCAGGGTAGCGCACGCGCGCGTCATGGAAAAATTCCGCCCCCCTGATGTCCGGGACCCCGTCATCAAACAAGACGAGATCGATCTTTTCCTTAGCCAGGATCGTCCAGGCCTCCTTGCCGGATTGGACACCGCGCACCTTGTAATCAGCTTTCAGGAAATTGACGAGGGCGCGGCGACTACCGGGATCCGATTCCACGATCAGGAGGGTTTCCTCGTCTCGAGTAGACATGCAACTGTCCTTACACTCTGATAAGCACGTTTACAATCTACCAGCTTCGATTCGACCAGATCAAGACCATTTTCTCTGAACTTGACGGTCAGAGATTGTGTCTAGAGCGACAACCCGAACCGGGCGTATTCCATCCTGGCCCATGGCACTCCGGCTACCGCTCGTGGGAGGAATTTGTAAAGGTCAGAGCCTTGTTGCCGCCGCACGCTCGCATCCCGGTCACGATTGAGTATTGGCTTGGGACCCGCCAGGCCGAGACCATGAGCCTCGAGTGGCCTCACGTGTACTTCAATCATCAGAGCCGCACTGTTGAGATCCGGCTCGCGTCCGAGTCTACGAAGACGGACGAGGAACGCGTGGCCGTGATGGGCGGGGACCTTTACGAGGTCCTCGCTGCATGGTATAAGCAGACCCTGCAGTTCCATCCGGATTGCCGGTGGGTCTGTCACCTCGACGGGAGAAAGCTGGCTTCGATCAAGACTTCCTGGCGAACCGCCTGCGTCGCAGCGGGACTCGGGCGATTTGACAATCCCAAAGGGCGTTTTGTAGGGAATCGGCGCTATCGTGGGGCGTTAATCCACGACTTCCGTCGAATTGCGGTCAGTAACATGGAAGATGCCGGCGTGCCAAGAAAGGTTGCGATGGCGATCAGTGGCCACAAGACCGATTCTGTTTACCGTCGCTACCACATTGTGAAGAGATCAGACCTCGTTGAAGCAGGCCGGAGGCTCCTGGATCACCACGAGCGCGAGCATGGTCGCGGTGAACAGTTGGTGAACAGTGCGGGGTCGGACCGCTCGGCGGGCAAGACTAAAGTCCTTTAGAAATCAATGACGTGGCGGTGTAGCTCAGTTGGTAGAGCAGCGGACTCATAAGCCGCGGGTCGGCCGTTCGATCCGGCCCACCGCCACCAAACCAAGCTCGCTCGACCCGGAGCCCTTCCTGTGGTTCTTAGCGACGGGATAGAACCATTCGACTTTCTTCTATTCTAATACCAATCTTTGGTTGACCCGCTGGCTAATTTTCGTTTTTTCGTGATTGATGCCAGCGGATAAGCCCCTTAGACTTTCTTATACTCCAAACCGCACTTCGTGTGACCCTCTCGCTTTTCATTTCTTAATAGCGCCTGGATAAACACCGTCTGAGTTTGGTCGGTCTGATCTTCCAACTTGCCCGTCTGACTTTAGTAAGAACCTCCTTGCGAATCTGGGTGGAGCATGATTTTTTGATGCACAGAGCAAGACCAAACCCCGAGTTATGGATCTTCATGCAAGCTGGGGCAGTATGACCCAGTGAGCTCAGCGCCTGGTGGAGCAATCTACCTCTCTGTCAGAGCCTTTCGATTGACTACGCACAGAAAGAGTAGCACTTATGAAGAAAGCCCAGCATCTAGGCGCCTACCGATTGTGAGTATGCCAATTGCTTCTTTTTGTACGAGACTCTCCTGGTCGGAAGGATCAGAGAGATCGACACCTGTCCGGACATTCTCGATGAGGCTGGTGAAAGGCGATCAAATACAAGCCGTCGTGCTGGCCCTGTTCCTTGGTGTGGCCTCGTTGGTCAGTTCCGGCTGCGGAGTGCACATGGCCTTCACGCACCCCACTTTTGTCGACACTGCGGCATTGGAGGCAGGAGTCGGGTGGTCACGGGAGGCGGTCATAGAAAAGCTGGGGGCTCCGCGGTCCAGTGTACGAAATGCCGACGGCACCCGGGTGGAACTGTATGAGTTCTATGAAGAATTCGAGACTGGATCGAACGTCGGTCGCGGCCTTGGTCACCTGGCCATGGACATCTTTACGTTTGGGGTGTGGGAAATTCGTGCCACGCGGACGGAGTACGCGATTAGAGGAGACAAACTGACAGGACAGGCGACCTTCGACAAGGACGACCGACTCACGTTGTTCCGAGTCCTGGGGGTAGAGTTCACTGAGCCCGAACCAATCTACACGTGGCAACCAACGTATGAGGGATATTGATCCTCAATGGCAACGGAGGTCTCTACGCAGCCCAAATGAAAACCATCATCGTGGTGTTGGGACTCTCCCTAGCAAGTTCTGCTTGTTCTAGCGGCACCTTTAGTGGCGCCTCTATGGTCCAAAGCAATTTTGTGGACAAGCCGGAATCTCCCACCGCCCTAGACGAGAGCCACGTGGTGGTGTGGGGCAACCATGCGGAGGCCGAGCTGATTCTCCTCCAGTGGCTGAGGGAATCACAACGATTCCTCGCTCCCGATCCTCGCATGCAAATGGCCTTCACCGATTTGCGCGGTGAGCTGAAAGCTGTTCCTGACGATGCCGACATCATTGAGCTGGCTCGTCGCGTTGGCGCAGACCATGTACTCATTGCCGAGGTGGCGATTAAGCCCGCCGGGAATACATCTGGCTCATTCACATACCTTGCGGTTCGACGCTTTGCCATACCATCACGAGCCTTCGTGTGGAGCAGCGTAGTACATTGCTCCCGCCCTGTCACAAATCCGCAGCCCGTGCTGCGCCAATTAGTACCGGTCGCCCTTGCCCTCGGGGCGCGCGACGGGGACAAGGGGAAGCTCATTGCGAGGGGCACTCGGATTTGCCGCGAAGAGTGATTCGGCTTGGCTGGAGAGTTCTCCATGATGACGCGGTCCTGTCGCATCCGAAGAGGTGTCACTGGTCGCGCTCACACAACCTGGTGGAGCTGGCGGTTTCTGGGGGCATGGACCGCCTGCTGCACCATTTTTGCCCTTGAGGGGTGCGAGTTGGCCGTAGGGATAGGTATGATTGGTGCCGCTGTTCAAGAGCACAAAGATTACGGGCGGAACGAGTTGCTCATAGAGGATGAAATCACCAAAGCACTTATGGACTACAAATCTAACGCTCCAAAGATCCGGATTGGGGATTCGCAAGACGCCGTCTTGCTTCTGCTCCCAAGGCAGCGGAAATACGGCGAGCGACCTTCGACCTTTAATTCCTCGATGTCGGACTTTTGGGCGTGGCAGGTGCGTAGGATCTTAGCCAAGCCGCCGAGATTTTACTTCGACAACGGCAGTCTTATTCAGATTTACTATTTCCGTAGCAGTCGGATACGGGATGACAGAGTGACCGATGATGAATTTACACCATACATATTTCGAGATGGTGTCTTAACATCAATTGGATGGCGAGTATTAGGCGGCCCAAACAGTTTTAGCAGCGCTCCCCATCCCTGAAGACTAGAACCTATCTCAAAATTGCTTCAGGAGCATGGTGATGCAGGCGAGTTGCACAAACCCGAGGAAGTTAGTGGCGTAGTACTCCCAACGAATGAGGAGGCGCCGTTTCCATTGCAGCCCGGCAAAGAACCGTTCGACGAGCCAACGGCGTTCGTAACGACGTAAGTGACGCCCATCTTGGGTCTTGAGTTTGCGCGTGGAGCGATGGGGCGCAATCAGGTTCACGCCGTCCTGCTGGAGGTCGCCATCGAGCCCATCGCTGTCATAGGCCCGATCGCCAATCAGATGCTCGGGTTTGGCCTCCAGCATGTAGAAGTCGAAACTGAGTTGGACCAAGGTGACTTCATGATGGTTCGCGGCATGCGTACTGACCGAGAGCGGCAGCCCGTGGCGATCCACAATCGCGAGAATCTTCACCGCCCTTCCCGCGTTTCGTGAGCCCAATGGCCTCGCCACCGCCCGTGGCTGCCGCAAATGTCGCGTCGATGAAGCTCTCCCGTTCATCAAGAGCGCCTTCGTCGCGCAGCGTATTGGCCAACTGGGTCAGTACCGCGCGCAGGACCTCCTGCTGACACCACTGGTGGAATCGGCGATGCACCGTCTTGTAGTTATGATAGCACTGCGGCAAGAACTGCCATTGCGCCCCGGTGTTCAGGATCCAGAGGACGGCTTCTCAGACGGCGCGGGTGGGGATCGGTTTGCGGCCAGGGCAATTATCCGGAAGGTGCTCTTCGGGAAAATGGCCTCGGATCCGCTCCCACTGATCATCGCGTAACCGCAGCATGATGGGACTTATAGAGAGGCAGTTCGTGGCGTCAACTATTTTGAGATAGGTTCTAGCCTCTCTTCATAGTCGCCGCCCAAGGGACGACACATTGGCCTCCTGTATTGTTTTTTCTTGATCGAATCCATTCTGATTCACACCTGACTCCACTCCACACGCACGCCGGTCCTAACCGCTCAATTTTCTACCACTGAGAGAAGTATTTATTCGGCATGAGGATTGCTGTGACAGTCGGTCCGTAGCTACGTACACTTACTAGGTCGTCTCTGATGATATAGACGTTCTTACCCGACACGGAGGGACAACGGAGGAAGCCATGAGAACCGCTATCGCAGACAGAGTCTCGCTGAGTGGGTTAATTGAGGGGTTCTCGCATTACGCAAAAACTGTGCGGGAGATTCTACAACATCCCTTTAAGTTTCCGGAGTCTCTGGACATGGACAGAGATGATACCTATCAGAATGCTCTCAGTTTTATTGTGTATTCGACGGCACTGGTGTTTTTTCTGCTCATCCCGATTTTCTCTAAATATGAGATGGAGGTATCGAAGATCACCTTCCTGATGCGATACTTATGTCTGTTCGCGATGTATGCTACTCTCTCGCATGTGGGGCTTCGATTCATTGCCAGATCTAAGAGTAGCATTCGAAGCACCGCGGTTGTCTATGCCTATCTCTTTGGAATCACCCTTCCGCTAAATACACTTCTTTTGTACCCGGTGTACTTCAGTTTCGGTCCAGCTGCACTGTTTGGGCTCCCGGAAGATTATGTTCGCTTGGCCTCCTTCTATGAGGAGCATGTATACCTTAATCTCTACGTAAACGTCGTCTGCAACTTGCTATTCGGTATATTCATGACTTTGGTTACGCTCTCGTGGTTTTCGAAAACTCACCACGTAGGAAAAGCCCGGGTCTTTTTATCCCTATTTCTGACGGGTAGTATCGGTGGCGTCATCCAAATCTTGGTGCTCCACGAGGTGTTTGGTGTAACGTTTGAGTTAGTCGAGCAATGGCTGAAATACGCGTAGCGCGAACGTGTAGCGTTTCTGCCTTGTGGGCACTGGGTTAATGAAGCTTACGCTACATCCTCGCCATACTAGTCCTTTGTACTCTCACCTCCAGAGGGAAGCGATCGCCGGTAAACCTGTGACCTCCATCAGGATAGTAGCTGGCGAACAGAAACTAGGAAGGCAATGTACATTGCCGAAGTTTCTGCCCGTCGTCTTGGGATTATGCATACTGGTCAACTATGGTGAAGCTTCCGGCTTTACCGGTGATGTCGTCGGAGTCCTCGACGGGGACACGATCGAGGTCTTGCACGACCGGAAAGCCCAAAGGATTCGTCTCCATGGCATTAATTGCCCCTAAGAAGGGTCAGGCATTCGTCAACAACGCTAAGCAAGCGCCCCCAGCCATAGTCTTTGCTCTGGATGGGATGCTTGAGATTCATGGTAACAACAAATACAGGCGGATGCTTGACGACGTGCGACTCATTGCGCAGCGGGTACTGTGCATTTAGGCGGCCTATTGCTGTCCCTTCCTGTCCATGTATCTCCGCTACCAATGCATTAAACCTAACGTTACATCACGTATTACTTAACTCATAAGCCGCGAGTCACCCGTTCGATCCGGGTCACCGCCACCAAACCGCATAAAAACGCCGACATTGCCGAACGGGGGAGCGGGGATCCCTTGTTGGCGGCACCCGATAAATTCCTTCAGCAGCCTCCTTTGGTACCGCACTCGTGCGTATGCCGACTAATTGTCGTATCATCATTGTCCGACGGATAAACGCCTTCAGTATTCTCTCACTCTAAACCAATCAAGCTTGTACCGGCCGCGCTTTATCGCTACTTGTCGGCCTGGCTAACGGTGTCTTGGACGAAAACTCTACATCTTCGACTGTCTTGGCTCCTTTGATTTGATACCCTGGTTTCACATTCCTTCCTGGCGTACAGTAGGAGAACTCTTTAGCTAAGAGATCCATCCATGCACCCCGAGCTCCGGCAAGCCTATGAGGCGGAATTGACGCAGGCGGTCGCCCTGTATGAGACAAATGCACTGGACCAGGCGTTTTTCCACCTCGAGCGGGCGCACATCTTGGGACAATCGTTTGCCATTACCCACGCTCGAACTCATTGGTGGATGTTCAAGATCGGTTGGAAACGCCGCGATGTCGTAGAAATTACCGGCCAGATTCCGAGGATCCTAGGGGCACTCCTGTTTTCTCGAATGTGGGTGCCGGTCGGAAATACTGGGGGTGCACGAGTGCCGCCTTTCAAATCCATGCCGATTCCTGAAGATCTGAAGAGGTTGCTGAACAAATATGGGCGAGGTGTCAAAACCGTCTAACGAATCGAAGCGGACCTGCCGCCGTTATTCTTCCCGGAGCCCTTCGATGACCGGTTGTTTCGCTGCCCATCGAGCGGGAAGATACCCGGCCACCAGGACAGCAATGACTGCCAACAGCACCGCCTGAATGAGTGCGCCGACCGGAATGATCATCTGGATCGTCCATCCGAAGGACTGCTTGTTGATCACCTTGATCAGCAAGAGAGACAGCAAGCCTCCGCCGATAAGCCCCAAGCCGATCCCTATCATGCCGAGGTAGGCAGCCTCCCATAACACGAGCTGTCGAACTTGCTCCTCGCTGCCGCCGATGGCGCGTAAGGTTGCAAATTCTCGGCGGCGTTCGAGGACAGAGGTCACGAGTGTATTGATGATCCCCAGCATGGCAATCACGACCGCGATGGCTTCCAGCACATAGGTGAGAAGAAAGGTCCGATCGAAGATATCGAGGATTTCTTCCCGCAACTCCGTGTTGCTGATTACGAGCGGGGGAAGCAACCTGGCATCTTGACCATTCAGTTGAGCCGTGATCCTTTCTCTGACACGATCGATATTGGCCCCCGGGCGCACGTACACGGGAAATACCGTGGCCCAATCATCGTGCCAGAGTGACTGATAAAGCGCCCGATCCATGAGGAGCTTCCCTCCGTCCGTCGAATAGTCGTAGAACACGGCTATGATGGGGAAGCGAGTGGGACCGCTCGGCGTGATAATTTCCAATATCGACCCCTCCTCCACGCCAAGCCGGTTGGCCAGCACCTCCGAGACAAGGAGGCCACCGGTATCAGCGGCTCGCCTGAGCTGTTCTGACGAATCTCCCCTACGCACGAGATACCGGCTCCATTGGGCGTGCAACCGCAGATCCCGCGAGACGACAGCCACTCGTTGGCCATTTATCTCTATTCGTACGTCGCGATAACTATCGACCGCCGCCACATCAGGGAGGGAAGACAGGAGGTTCAGCCACGTAAGCGGGAGACTTCGACCGACACTCCCGATCTCCGTGCCCCGCAGCCACATCGAAGGGGCCACGACCAGATCGGCAAGAACGGTATCGGTGACCCATAGCTCAACCGTATGCCGAAAACTTCGCACCATCACCAGCACGCCGATCATAATGGCCAAGCCCACCATCAAGGCTGAAACAGTGACTCCGTTTCGACCGGGACTGCGGGATGCATGCTCCACCGCGATGCCCCTCATGATCCCCTGCGCTCCCCTTCCTTCACGCTCCAAAGATCGGCGTCGACGAGGCCATCCAGTCACACAGATCGGGGCTAGACAGGCGAGCCCGGCCAACAGCGCTAACGTCGCGGCATACCCCGAGACAGGAACCCCACCGATGGGCCCGGGAAGACTTAAGAGCCCTGTGACCATCAGCAAGCTCACCCCCATCACGGCGAGCATCCCCACTCGTAGCTGCTGACTCGCTTCATAGTCTCCGGGGGCCAACGCCCGGACGGTTGTCGTGCGGCTGGCATCCAGACTTGGTCCGACGGCACCGATCATGGACACCACGCACCCAATCGCGACTCCTTCCAGCATCATTCCCCAGAATCGGCCGGCCCAGAGGAGTCCTCCCTCGCCGGCACCCACAGGTGCATAGAGATCTGATATGGTTCGACTCAGCAGTGCCACAAGCTCTTGAGCCAACACCATTCCAGTTGCACTTCCGACGATGCCTCCCAAGAATCCGAATAATCCGGCCTCCAGCAGAAACAGAATCGCTACCCGAGACTGAGTCATCCCGATGGCCCGATAGATTCCGATTTCCCGTCTCCGCTGGGCGACCGCGAATGCCATCGTGTTGTAGATCAAGAACATCCCGACCAACAGCCCGACCCAGCTCAATACCGTCAGATTCAGGCGGAAGGCGCGTATCATTTGCTCGACTTGTCTCGTTCGATTGGCCGGCCTTTCTACCGTTATGTGAGGCGGCAGAACAGCTTGTATGCCCTTCGCCACCTTCTCGATGGATGTGTTTTCGTCGGTCACGATATCGATACGATCCACTTTGCCGACCATTTCAAAGGTAATCTGTGCGGCGGCAATATCCATGACCACCATGCGTTCCCATGAGGACGGCTGCTCAGACTCATTGTGGAGAACCCCGGCCACCCGACAGGTGAGACGCCTGGGCCCGACCAGCAGATCGACCGTGTCATCGATTGACAGGTTCCACTCAGCGGCCAGCTTGCCTCCCAAGAACACCGCTTGCGGATGAATCATACCCATCAGCTGACTTTCCGTCGTCGGTTGCTCCATGCGAAACCCACGGGTATTGAATTCCGCCAACAGATCCAAACCAATGACTTGGACCGCTTGGTCGGCTTGCTCTCCGTTCATATGAACTACCGTTTGGAGAATTATCGGCGAGGCCGATGTCACACCGACGATGGTCCGGACTCGGCGAATGACCTGTTCATCAAACCCGGTCTCACCTCCGGACACCTCCAAGGTGGTGGGGCCAGCCACCGTCATGACGGCCTGTTCAAAAGACCGCAGCACGTCGACATTGGCGGTCCGCACGGCCACGGACGCCGATACTCCGAGAGCCACTCCGGCGATCGTCAGCAGTGTGCGTAACGGCCATTGCCGCACATGAGAGGTGAGGAGAAGGAGCAACGCCCTGAAAAAGGCAGGCATCTAGTGTGAGAATAACATTAAGCTAGGAGAGCTTCCAGGGGACCCACCTGCGCATCTGCCCTTTCGGCGGATATCAGGGGTTTCGTTTACACATTTCAGGTCGTTTGCTAGACTGACTACAGAACTGCTGAGAGGAGTCCAGATGGCACGAAACAAAAACACCGCCGCGCTTCGGTTCCATCGGGTTGAACACCGTCCCAAGTCCGCTCTGCACATTACGCCCCGCCAACGGGAGATCCTCCGATTGGTGGCGCTGGGCCATACCAATCGCGAAATCGCCGGAGCACTCGACATCAGCGTTCGGACGGTCGAAGTTCACCGTTTCAACCTCATGCGTCGGCTCAATGTTCGCAATGTTGCTCAACTCCTGCGTCAGGCCCTCCAACACAATTTGTTGCCTCGCAACTTCGGCAGCAAATAGATTCACAATTCCTTGATCCGTCCCCGGCATTCCTGAATCGAGCGGTATCCTTTCCGTGTCAGGACCGCGGTCAATTCCGCTTCCAATCGGTCGAACGCATCGACCCCTTCTTCCACCAACACCGTCCCGATTTGGACCGCCGACGCACCGCACAGGAAATGTTCGAATACATCGATCCCCTCGACGATCCCACCGGTACCGATGATCGGAATCTTCCCATCGAAAAACTTATAGAAGGCCCGAACGTTCGCCAATGCCACGGGTTTGATCAATCGCCCGCCTAACCCACCAAATCCACCTTTGGGCTTAATGACGACGCTTTCCCGTTCCGGGTCCACCACCAGACCGTTGCCCACTGAATTGATCAGGTTGAGAAAGTCGACGCCACAGCGTCCGAGCACCTTCCCCATGGCCTCATGATGCGCCGGATCAAAGTACGGTGGCAGTTTCACTCCCATGGGAACCGTGATGAGACGGCGAACCTTCTTGAGCACCCGCTCAGAGGTTTCCGAGTCGTAGCCGATTTGAGGTTTACCTGGAATATTGGGGCAGGACAAATTGACCTCGATGAGGTCCGGCTGAGCCGCATTGATGGCTTCCGCAATGGTCGGAAAATCCTCCTCTCCAAGTCCAGCCACGCTGGCGATCACGGGCTTTCCGAACCGTTTGAGCTGAGGGATCAACTCCGCATAGGCTCGATAGCCGAGATTCGGCAGCCCCATTGAGTTGATGGACCCTCCGGGAAATCCGTGATACCGGGGCATCGGGTTGCCTTGACGTGGCTCAATCGTCATTGACTTCGTCACGATCGCCCCCGCGCTGGATTTCCCTAACGCCTCGAGTTCGTCCCGTGTGACGCAGAGCGCTCCCGACGCATTCATAAAGCAGCTGTGAAAGGTCACACCGGCTATCGTTGTCGAAAGGTCGGTCATGGCAACGCCAGTTCGGTAATCCGTTCAGTGCGGGACACCAGCTGTCCGTCTCGCATGGTCCACACATAGTCGGCGGATTGTGCGGCCTGCGCACTATGGGTCACCAACAAAACCGTCTGGCCTCCGGATATCGCGAGCTTGCGTAGGAGCGCCATAACGTCCGCTCCTTGATGAGAATCGATATTGCCTGTCGGCTCATCGGCCAAGAGCAGCCGGGGGCGATGGGCCAAGGCCCGTGCGATCGCGATTCGTTGTTGTTCCCCACCGGACAATTCAGCCGGTCGATGTCGGCGACGGTGAGTCATGCCCACCTTCTCCAACATTTCCTCTACTAGCCGCAAGATCTTTTGCCCGTCTTCTCCTCGCAACAGCAGAGGCAGCGCGATGTTTTCCTCAGCGGTCAATCCATGAACTAAATGAAAGGCTTGGAACACAATCCCGATCGTTTCACGTCTGAGCTTCGTCCATTCATAGCTGGTGAAATGTTGAGTGGATCGTCCGTCCAGCACGATCTCCCCCGAAGTCGGCAGATCCAAACCCGCGACAAGATTCAGAAGAGTGCTTTTTCCACAGCCGCTGGGCCCCACAAACGCGCAAAATTCGCCGGATGTAATCTCTAAACTCACGTCACGCAAGGCCGTGACGACAGCTTCCCCACGCGAATAGGTTTTCGAGAGTCGCTTCAATGTCACCATCGGCGGCCCGTTCTTTCCGACGACTGATCGCTGGTTCGGGGCATTCTTATTCGTATAGCATAATAAATCGAAACCCGACAACCTTGACACCGGCCGGTTCTCCGCCATAAAGAATGACGGATGAATACTGGTCACAGACAGCCCATGCTCACTCAAGTCACAGAATCAATCCCAGGTCTCGTACGACGTGTGATCAGGTTTTTTCTTCCTGTTCATTGTTCACGTTGCTGTTCACTTCTGACCGATGACCCTATTCCTCATTTTTGCTCGGACTGCTGGAACACGCGCTCCCTGATGTCTGAAGCTCGATGCGCCCGTTGCGACCGCCCCTTCCCTTCTTCCATTGCCATGACCTACAGTCCCAACCATATCTGCCACACGTGCGCGGAACGTCCACCTTCCTATACAAGAGCCTGGACGTTGTACCCTTATACCCCTCCACTCCAGCAAGCCATTTGCCTCTTCAAGTATCAGGGCAAAGTTTCACTGGCGGCTCCACTTGCCGCCCTCATGATCGCCAAATTGCCTCCGCTCAACTCTATTGATGTGATCATGCCAGTGCCCTTGCATCGTGAGCGACTCCGTCAACGTGAGTTCAACCAGTCCTTGCTGCTCGCCGATCACATCGGGCGTTATCTCAATAGACCAGTCGTCTATACCAATCTGATCCGCACTGCTCCGACTCCGGCCCAAACCGCCCTTTCCCGCAAAAGCCGCCTAAAAAACCTTCGTCGAGCCTTTGCCGTCCGACGCCCTGAGTCCATCATCAAGCAGCGCATTCTGGTGATCGACGACGTCTTCACGACCGGCACCACGGTGAATGAATGTGCAAAGGCTCTGCGCAAAGCTGGCTCTGCCGACGTCTTCGTCATGACCCTCGGGCGAACCGTGGGCTTCGATATGGTCCCAGACCGAGTCCTGGCTCAACATCCTTATCGTTTGTGACGTGTGAGGAGGGTCAATCCATGCCGATTTACGAATACTCATGTCAGGAATGCCGTAAGCGAAGTTCATTTTTGATAATGAACCCCCATCAATCGCGTACGATCACCTGTCAGCATTGTGGCAGCTCAACGTTGGAGCGCCTGCTATCCCGATTCGCTGCACCCAAGTCGGACGAGTCCCGGCTCAAGTCTCTCGCGGACCCTGCCAACCTGAGCGGACTTGATGAATCCGATCCTCGGAGCGTCGCCCGTCTCATGAAGAAAATGGGGGAAGAGATGGGTGAAGACGTGAGCGACGTGGAAGCCATGCTGGACCAACCCGGGAACGATGAGGCAGCAGTTGATCATAGCGACAGTGTATGACATGTCCTGTCATATATTTTCGCTTGACATTCTTCCGGAGGTCTCTAGAATGACCTTCATACTGGAGGCGGTATGTGTATTCCTCGCTCTGGTAGCAGGTGGAGTAATGAGCAGGACCCCACAGACCGAACTGATGACGGCGACGGAAACATGCCGGTTTCTCAAGATTACTCAACGGACTCTCTATCGCTATCTTCGAAGTCGGCAGATTCCTGCCTTCAAGCTGGGCAAGGAATGGCGATTCGTCCGTTCGGACCTCGAACAATGGATTCGCGACCGAACCAGAACCGTCGTGAATTCCTAACCATAGGATTTCGCCATGTTTGCCGGTGAATATCTTTGCAAAGTCGATGAGAAAGGGCGATTCATCGTCCCCTCACCAATCCGTGAGCAGATCGAGGCCGACGGCCAGACCGTCATGTTCCTGAAGGGCCCGGAACAGTCTTTGTTGATCTATTCCGCGCGAGAATGGGAAAAGGTCCTCGACCGGACCAGAACGACTCTCGACGAAGACCAGAGCCGTCTGTTCATGCACTTTGTCGTGTCCGAAGCCGGTTCGTCGGACATCGATAAGACTGGACGGATCTTGATTCCAGGTCGTTTGCGAAAACTCGTTCCGGTCGATGAAGATCAAGAAATCATCCTCGTCGGTCTGTATCACCGAATGGAACTCTGGAATCCGAGTGAATGGCGTCGATATCTTGCCCGCACCGAAGATCGCTTTGAACAAAATATGGCGAAGATCATGAACCTCCTCTAGTTCAGCTCCATGCCATCCGACCAGCGACCGTACAACTTCCGTTTATCAAAAATTCGCCTTCCTGCAACATCGCATCATGGGGTTCCACCTTCTCCATCTACACCCAAAAAGTTATCACGGATCAACGGGACAACGGTATTGCTGAAATCCGATCCATCGAACCACAAGGTCACTCTGGAACCATCACGGTATCCTCCCGTCGTCACATCGGATGCATTCACGGTCACATTGCCCGTCCCTCCCAGCATCAACCATCAATATGCGACGGTAAATGGACGTCGTGTGTTATCCTCCGCCGGACGTGCGTATAAGACATGCGTCGGCCAGCAAGTCTGGCTGGAATTAGCCCGTTCTCCTGCCAGAGTTTTCTTGCGGGATCGACTACAATCGGGACCGCTCTCGCTCTCCATCCGATTCTTTTTTGCGTCCGCCTTGAGGCGTGACCTCGACGGCGGCCTCAAGATCGCCCAAGATGCGCTCTGCGAAGGGCTTGGCCTCAACGACAATCGCATTGTTGAAACCCATCTCTACAAACAGGTCGACAAAACCGCCCCTCGTATCGAAGTTTCGCTCTCGCTCCTTCCTCTGCCTCATCACTGACCGCTTATCCGCGGCCCCCGCTCAGCTACAGTTCTCTCCGGTTCCTGCCGATACCTGAGGGAGCTCCTTCTGAAGCTGTTGGGTGGAACTGGGCATTCCATGGCAACCACGCGCATCCCCATCGGTGAGCTTCGAGTGGGAATGTATGTCGCTCGTCTGGACCTCTCATGGTTTCGTTCGCCCCTGCTCCGCCATTCATTTCTGATCGAGCACCCGTCCCAGATTGAAAAATTGATACGCGCAGGAGTGAAGATGGTCGACATCGATCCCGATCGAGGAATCGCTTCTCAGCCACAACTCGTGTCGGACCCCATGTGTGGGTCAACCGAAGCAGCGCCGCCTTGCAATACGAAGCGACCCAAGCCTTTGGCTCAGTTGAACGAAGAATATGCCCAAGCGAAGCTGGCCAAACAACAGCTGGATCACGCTGTCCAGTCCGTTTTTACGACTATTACCAAGACCGGGACGGTCGACTCTCAGCAGGCGGCGGAAGCGGTCCAAGAAATCACGATCGCGATGAGAACGCTCACTGACTCCGCCATTTTCATGGCGTTGAATCAAAACCGAGCCGGCGATTCCTCGCTCAGCCAACACGCCCTCACGACCTGTACGTTGTCGCTGGTCCTAGGACAGGCGACCCAACTCAATCCCTTGGAACTGCATGAATTGGCAACCGCCGCGCTCTTGCACGATATCGGGCTCTTGCAGATCCGTCCGATCCTTGTCCGTCGGGTTCACACCGCATCAGGCCTTTCTGAGACCGACCGACGAGAATGGGAGACCCATCCCCGTCGCGCAGTGCTGATGTTGGAGCGACAAAGTCGAATGGATCCCCCCATACTCCAATTGATCGCAAACCATCACGTCTACCTTGATGATAGCGGATATCCGCAAGAGTCACGTGGGCAGTTTACCTCCGAGCGTACTCGTATCCTGATGATGGTGGATCGATACGACGAATTGATCACAGGATTCGGAGGAAGCGCTCCACTGTCTCCCCATCAGACATTTCAACGTCTGTACCATGAGGCGCAACAAGGCAAGCTCGATCCAGGAATCTTGTCGTCGTTCATCGCACGAGTCGGTATCTATCCAGTCCATAGTCATGTGCGACTGAATACGCGGGAGTTAGCAGTGGTCACAGAACTGAACCGGGAGAAATTGCATCAACCGATCGTCACGATTACCCATCAATCAGGAGGTACCGAGTATCCGGCACCATTTGTCGTCGACCTCGCACACCAGACCGACGAACCTCAGGTCCGAGCCATCGAAACGATCGTCGAAACGGATTCCCAAGACGAGAACGCCAGGAGACGCCACTGTTATTCGTAGCGCAATGCCTCGATGGGATTCAGCCGAGACGCTTTGTTGGCAGGATACAAACCAAAAAATAAGCCGACGACGATGGAGAAACCGAATGCCGTCGCGACCGCGCTACCGGAGATAACGGTGGGCCAGCCGGCAATCATCGTCGTTAAGCGGGCTGCAAACACCCCGAATAGAATGCCGATACAACCACCAACCACGCTGAGCGTCGTCGCCTCGATCAGAAATTGTATCAGGATATGGGCTCGTTTGGCCCCTACCGCCATCCGCACTCCGATTTCCCTTGTCCGCTCCGTCACCGAGACGAGCAAGATATTCATGATCCCGATACCGCCCACGAGCAACGAGACTGAGGCAATCGACAACAGCATCACGGTTAGTGTCTGGCTCGTCCCTTCCTGCACCATTGCAGCATCGAATTGAGTGCTGATCCTGAAATCATCCAGCTGCTCGCCCTGTAAACGATGCCGGGCTCTCAACACTTCTCGAATCTGTTCTACGGCATCAGGCACATCCTCGGTTCGATCCGTGGATGCATAGACAGCACCGACCGACCCGAGGAACAACGTCCCTAAGACTTTTCTTTCCGCAGTCGTGAAAGGAATGAAGACGACATCGTCTTGATCTTGGCCTACAGAGCTCTGCCCTTTCGGGGAAAAAACGCCGATGACACGGAACGGAACATTTTTCAGGCGAATCACGGCTCCCACTGGTTCTTCCCCCGGTTCAAAGAGATTTTCCACTACTGTCTGTCCGAGAAGCGCCACACGAGCTGCCGTATCCAAATCCGCTTGCGTAAAAGGGCCCCCGCTGCTGTAAGACCAGTCTCGGATCGCGAGGACGCCTGGCGACGTTCCATAGACCATGGCGTTCCAATTACGGCTGCCATTCACGATCTGCATCGCCTCGCGTTTGGACCAACCGGTCTCCGCTAAAAGAGCGACCTTCTTCTTCAAGTCAAGTGCGTCAGCCACGGTTAGCGTGAAAGCCCCCCCCTGCGCGCCGCGTACACCCCCGACTGTAGTGTAGTTGGGCCAGATGTAGATCGTATTCGTTCCCATGGTAGCTATCTGTTTCTGCACAGCAAGTTTCGCCCCTTCGCCGATGCTCACCATCGCGATGACCGCCCCGACACCGATGACGATGCCTAGCATCGTTAAACCGGCGCGGAGCCTGTTTCGACTTAGGATCCGCAACGCCGTGACGACGGTCAACCATATGAAAGCCGTCATTTACTGTCCCACGAGACGCGAGCGCCCCTCGGTCGGTCGGTCGCTTAATATTTGGCCATCCTTGATGGTGATCTGCCGCCATGCGTAGGCGGCAACATCAATCTCATGAGTTACCAAGATCACCGTGATTCCTTCCTGATTCAGTCCATCAAGAATCCCCATGATCTCTTGGCTGGACTCAGTATCCAGGTTTCCGGTCGGTTCGTCGGCCAATAACAACGAGGGAGCGGTCACCAACGCCCGCGCGATGGCCACCCGTTGCTGTTGACCGCCGGAAAGTTGCGTCGGGGTATGATGCTCACGTCCACTTAATCCGACACGTTCGAGTGCGGAGAAAGCCAGAGCCCGCTGCTCCTTCAAGGGAAGTCCCCTGTAAAACAGCGGCAATTGAGCATTTTCCAAAGCGCTGGTGCGAGGAATGAGGTTGAAACTCTGAAACACGAATCCGATTTGCTGATTCCGAATTTCCGCCAATCGGTCCGGCGGCAGCCTTCCGACCTCGCTCCCGTTCAGCCTGTACTGTCCCTTGGTCGGTTGGTCCAAGCACCCGAGGATGTTCATCAGCGTAGACTTGCCCGACCCACTGGAACCCATAATCGCCACGAACTCGCCCTGCTGTATGGTGAGATTCAACCCTCTCAGCGCTTGTACTTCAACATCGCCGACTCGGTAAATCTTCCAAATATCTTCACAGACGATGAGTGCGGTCACATGATTACCCCGGACTATGGATGCCGAAGCCCGGCATGGAAGAAGAGTACTATGGTCGCCAGACGGTTCACTCCTCCACTGGCTGAGTGACCGCACGTCAAACAATATTCGGTGGGCAGTCGCAAGCCTCAACGGGATCGAGGACGCTGTTGGTTTCCAAAGCCCGGAGGTAAGTCGCTGCTTTTTCGATCGCCGATCGGACGATCGATACCAACGACAACCAGATCACCTTCCACCAGATCACCGGATAGGATTTCCGTGCTGACGCCGTCCGAAATACCGGGTTGGACCGACAGAGGCACTATGTCGCCGTTTTCTATTTGCTTCCAGATGGTTTTCGACGTCAGAGATCGTGTATCCACCCTGACAGGACGGCCGCCATCTCCTTTTCCCGTTTTCCCATCGGCCTCCCCAGGACTGCCTTCACCTTTCGGAGGCACAAACCGAAGAGCTGCGTTGGGAAGCTTGAGAACCTGGTCTTTCTGTTCCACCACGATGGATACATTGGCGGTCATACCGGGTTTCAATCGTAACTCCTTATTCTCCACACCAACGACCACGTTGTAAGTGACGACATTCTGAATGCTGATCGGCGCGAGACGTACTTGTTTGATCGTTCCGGTAAAGGACATTCCCGGATACGCATCCACCGTGAAGACGGCTTCCTTGCCTTCCGCCATGCCCCCGATATCCGACTCACTCACGTTGGTATCGACCTGCATCTTCGTGAGATCAAGAGCGATCAAAAACAAGTTTGGCGTTGCAAAGCTGGCCGCGACCGTCTGACCGACCTCGATGTTGCGGGCGACGACAATTCCATCCACGGGTGATCGAATGATCGTGTACTTCAGTTCCAGTTCGGTCGCGTTCAATGCCGCTTCTGCCTGCTTCACCTGAGCCTCCGCAACCCGCAGCTGTGCTTCGGCACTTTGGTAATTTGTCAGCGCGACATCGACGTCGTTTTGTGAAACAAATTGCTGCGGCAACAACGATTGAACGCGGTCAAGTTCACGCCTTCGCTGCGCGAGATCAGCCTTCGCCCGTGCAACGGCTGATCGCGCCATTTCCAAGTTGCTGGCAGCCTGTTCCCGGCGAGCCTTGAACGGTTCTGGATCAATGACAGCGACGATGTCCCCGGCTTTGACATGCGAATTGAAGTCGGCATGGAGGCTCTTGATCATACCCGATACTTGCGAGCCGACCTGAACCGACACAACCGGGTTGATGGTCCCCGTCGCGCTGACCACAGAAATAACCTGACCACGATCGACCGCCGCAGTTCGGTATCGAATGGGCGGCTTCCGCTCCCCATTGAAAAACACGTAGCCGCCGATCGCCATTCCGATGGCCACGATACTGAGAATGTAGCCGATACGTCGCATACATTGGACGCTCTATCCATCGAGCGCTGGTGTATCCTATCAGGAAGCCGACAAGGGATGCACCTGTCCTTCACCTGAAGCGGACGAACCCTCCCTCAAACACTGTGTTGAGCTTATCATGAGACGTTCCCCTTACCAAGGGATGAGATCACCCGGTGAACGAACGCTGAAAAGTGCCGTCTTTGGGAGAGGGAGATTACGGATTAGCTGGCGAGAAACCGTTCCAGGAACGTCGTCGACACATGGCCTTTCTGGAAATCAGGATCATCGAGGATTCGGCCATGAAGCGGGATGGTGGTCTTGATACCTTCGATATGAAATTCGCTCAGTGCGCGTCTCATGCGAGCTATGGATTCCTGTCGATCCCGTCCATAGGTGATTAATTTCGCAATCATGGAATCGTAGTACGGAACGACGACCGATCCGGTCTCCATTGCCGAGTCGACCCGCACCCCAAAACCTCCGGGCGGACTGTATTTGGTGATCGTTCCCGGTGAGGGCGTGAATTTTTCTGGATCTTCCGCGTTGATACGGCACTCGAGACTGTGCCCGGTAAGCACGACATCTTGTTGCCGAATCGAAAGGGGCTGACCGGCAGCCAGACGAATCTGCTCCTTGATCAAATCGATGCCGGTTACCATTTCAGTGATGGGGTGTTCCACTTGGATACGGGTATTGACTTCCATGAAATAAAATTGGCGATCCTTGTCGAGTAAAAACTCCACGGTACCCACATTCCTGTAATGCGCGGCTTTCACCGCCTCCACGGCGACTCGACCGATTTCCCGACGCAACTTCTCATCGACGACCGGAGATGGAGTTTCCTCCACCAGCTTTTGATGCCGCCGCTGAATCGAACAATCTCGTTCTCCAAGGTGGACGACGCGACCGTATTGATCGGCCAAAATCTGCACCTCGATATGGCGCGGTTCCAGGAAATACCGTTCAAGGTACACTCCGTCATTGCCGAAGGTGGACTTCGCTTCAGCCTGAGCGGCCTGAAAGGCTCGGCCCAGGTCTTCGGCTCTGTTGACGACACGCATGCCTCGCCCTCCCCCCCCAGCCGTAGCCTTGATGATGACGGGAAAGCCGATCTTCTGCGCCGCCTGCAGGGCATCCTCCTCGCTGCGCAATTCACCTGGACTTCCGGGTGTGACCGGAAGACCTCGATTCGCCACGATCTCACGCGCCTTCGCCTTATCCCCCATCATGGCGATATTTTCCGAACTGGGTCCGATAAACTTCACGCCGATTGACTCGCACACCTCCGCGAAATGGGCGTTCTCGGATAGAAATCCGTACCCGGGATGGATCGCATCGACTCCCGTAATCTCCGCGGCGCTCAGGACGTTGGGAATATTTCGGTAACTAAGCGCTGATTCCGCCGGCCCCACACATACCTTTTCGTCGGCCGCTCGAACATGTAGCGAAAGTGCGTCGGCTTCAGAGTGAATCGCCACGGTCTTGATGCCAAGTTCCTTACAAGCGCGGATCACTCGCAACGCGATTTCTCCGCGATTGGCAACCAGAACTTTCTTAAACACGTCTCGGCTCCGATACAATGGCGAGGGATAGCCTTTAGAATGACCTATGAAGCGGCTTTGGGATCGATCAGAAACAGTGCTTGACCATATTCCACCGGTTTTGTGTTGTCCACCAGGATCTTGACCAGGCGGCCGTCAACTTCCGATTCAATTTCGTTCATGAGTTTCATCGCTTCGACGATGCACAGCACCTGGCCCTTCTTCACAGGATCCCCTTCTTCAACGTACGGATCGGCATCGGGAGATGGAGATCGGTAAAACGTTCCCACGATGGGGGAAGTGACCGTCACAAAACCGGTGCTCGCGTCCGATACCGATGTGGCGACTGCCGTAGGATGAACCGGCTGTTGAGGCGTGACGGGAACAGGCTCTTGCACTGATGTCGCCAACGATCTGGCGACAAGCTCATGACGGACGCGGATACGGACGCCTTGTCGTTCGAATTCCAGCTCGGTCAAATTATTGCGCCGAAGCAGATCGATGAGTTCCTGGATTTGCTTGGTCGAGCCTCCTGTGAGAGAGACGTCATGTCCTGTCTCGTTCGTAGCCCGAGGGAGCACAATACGACGAGCCTTAGCCTTGGAGTGAGTAGATCGACGACGACTCACCGAACACGCTCCACATAAGACCTGGTTCGAGTATCGATCCGGATAACGGTGCCGACCTCCAAATAGAGCGGAACCTTGATCGTCGCTCCCGTCTCAACAATCGCCGGTTTGGTTCCCCCGGACGCAGTGTCCCCTCGCACGCCCGGCTCCGCATCGACGACCTTGAGCTCAATGAAGTTTGGCAACTCGACGGCGATGGGCCGATGCTCGTATATGAGGATCTTGACGATCATATTTTCTTTCAACAAATCGGCGTTTTCACCTAATTGATTTCTTTCGAACGTCAATTGCTCGTACGTGTCCGTATCCATCAGCGTATAGGAATCTCCAGACGCGTAGAGGAACTGCATGTCGCGCTCTTCCAAATCGGGCTCTTCAAACCGTTCTCCGGAACGAAATGTCCGGTCCAACACATTTCCCGAAAGATAGCTTTTCAACTTCGTACGAACGAAGGCCCCGCCTTTACCGGGCTTTACATGCTGAAACTCGACGATATAAAAGGGTTCGCCTTCGACCATCAAACGCACGCCGCTACGAAAATCCACTGTGGAAATCACTCGCTACCCCTTTCTCTTAAGAACACTATCGAAGAACCCTACCGACGTGATGATTTCTTCCGTGCGCCCGTGACTTCGCTTCGCTTTCTAGCGGCGGTCATTCAGATCCCTTGGAGCTTGTCTTTAATATGTGTTCGCACAGTCCTCGCAAGGCTAAGAGATACCCGGTTGCACCGAACCCGGAGATTTGCGCCAATGCCACTCCCGACACATATGAATGTTGCCTGAAATCTTCACGCCGATAGATGTTTGACAAGTGGACCTCGATGGTGGGCAAATCGACGGCGGCCAGAGCATCCCGAATTGCAATGCTGGTGTGCGTATAGGCGGCAGGATTGATGATAATACCCCGATAGTCACCTCGGGCATCTTGAATCCAATTCACCAATTCTCCTTCAAAATTCGACTGACGAATAACAAGTTGGACTCCAAGTTCGCCACCCAGCTTCATCAGCGACGCATTGATCCTCTCCAAGGTCTCCGTCCCATAAATGGACGCTTCCCGATTGCCCAAGAGGTTTAGATTAGGTCCGTGAAGGACCAGGATGCGAGGCATGTCGCGTACGAGCCCCTCCACGTACCTATGTCCGAATCGCCACACTAAGGGCGGCATTTTAGCAGTCCACTCTCGGAGGGTCAAACCGTTGAACGCACAAGGAAGATCGAGAGCGCAGTCAAGCAGCTGAACGGGGATATCGTCGACGGGCTTGGATCGAGTTGAGCCACTGCTCAAGTTGCATGATCACCGGATTTCGAGTTTTCTCAGAGGTTAGGGGCGTGGAACTAACTGTAGAAACAAGCGTTTCCTGTGATTGTCGTACGAGATGAGGCGACCTCTTGACCTCATCATCCATTGCTGATGTCGCATCCTCTGAAACAGCTGGCTTCCCTTCTTCGGAACGACGGACTAGGCCCAAGTTTGCCGTTTCGAGCGTTTTTTCGTCCAGATGCCTGTGTGATTCTGCCGCCACATCCGCCGTTGGAGCGCCGAACCCGGCACGAAGAGACAATGCTTCCTGGTCATGCGGATTAATGGACAAAATGACATTGCATGACCGGATGGCTGCTTCTCTGGCCCCTTGGGCCACGTAGAGTTTGGCCAATGTTCGATGCGCGCGAAGATTCTCTGGGCTTAACTTAACGGCTTCTTCAAGAATGGCTTTAGCCTTGACCGGTTGGTCCATCTGCTCATAGGCACGACCCAACGCCACCATGGCTGTGATGAAACCCGGATAGGTCTTCAGCCCATCTTCAAGTACAGCAGCAGCCTCTTCCCACATGCCGGCTTTACCGTACTCTTCCGCCAAAGGTATAAACACCTTGGATCCAGGCTCTTTGGCAAAGGCTAACGCCAATCGGTCAATTTCAGCAGCATTCGATTTTTTTGAACGTGATGCCATCGCTCACCTTCTTCGCCCCAAGGGTTCCCGATGAGGTGGAGTCAGACACAAATCTTTCACGGTCGTCAGAATTTCATCGGCCAGACGACGTTTGGGCATCAGCCCCAAGACCCTTTGTTCACCCGTAGCCGCGAGAATGACGACCGCATTGTCATCGCTGCCAAACCCAGCACCCGCTTGCGTAATATCGTTCGCGACGATGAGATCAAGCCCTTTTCCCCTCAATTTGTCCTTGGCATGCGACAAGACCTGCTCGGTTTCCGCCGCAAAGCCTACCACGACCTGCGACGTCCGTCGGGCAGACAACATCGCGAGAATGTCCGGAGTGGCTTCAAGCTCGAGCACGAGCTCGGATTTACCATTTTTTTTGAGCTTCTGTTCCGCCGGCATTTTGGGACGAAAGTCTGCAACCGCTGCAGCCATGATCAGCACGGTCGCGGAAGGAAAATGTCTGC
Source organism: Nitrospira sp. SG-bin1 (assembly GCA_002083365.1). Taxonomy (NCBI): domain Bacteria; kingdom Pseudomonadati; phylum Nitrospirota; class Nitrospiria; order Nitrospirales; family Nitrospiraceae; genus Nitrospira; species Nitrospira sp. SG-bin1. Next base: position 26,391 of record LVWS01000022.1, read on the forward strand.
TCAACTCCTCCGCCATTTCGCTGGCTGTATTGACCGAAACTGCGGCAATACCAGAAGGAAGCGCCAGAGAGGACGGTCCGGTAACCAGCATGACTTCCGCTCCTCGATCCCGAGCAGCCTCTGCGATGGCATACCCCATCTTGCCGGAGGAGCGGTTTGAAATAAAACGAACCGGGTCAATGGGTTCGTGGGTTGGGCCGGCCGAGACCAGCACCCGCTGCCCTTGCCAATCTCGCTGAGGGATAAGTGCCGACTGTACCGCGTCCAAGATTCGCGACTCGGCGGGGAACCTCCCCTGTGCAATCTGCCCTGATGCCAGTGGACCGACATCGGGATCGAGCACGACGACGCCCCGAGCTCGAAGTTCCTGAACATGTTGAACGACCGTGGAATGTGTCCACATGTCTCCATCCATGGCAGGAACGACGATCACGGGACACCGAGCGTTCAACAGCATCGTGCTCAACGGATCATCAGCCAGACCGAGGGCTGCCTTTGCCAGAAAATTGGCCGTCGCCGGTGCCACGATCACCGCATGGGCTTGTCCTGGGATGGCGAGATGGGTCATCTCCTCGTGAGAATCAAAAAGGTCTGTCACGACTCGTCGTCCTGAGAGAACTTCAAACGTAAGGGGTGTCACGAATTTCGTGGCAGCCTGAGTCATCACGACAGACACAGCGGCACCGTTACTTATAAGTGCGCGGAGCAAGCCGACCGATTTATACGCGGCGATGCTGCCGGTGACTCCAAGGACCAGCCGCTTGCCCAACAGATTAGGCTGCACTTGTGCTTCGTCCAATGCCTACTCCTCAGCCGACGCCACCGTCGGCTGTACCGTATCGTCGACGTAGACACTCAGTTCTTTCTTGATTTCGCGTGCGTCTTCTCCGGTCATCATCGCGATGCGCTCGGTTTCACCTTCCTTCCCTCGTTTGGCTTCCTTCATCGCGTCGCGAGCTTCCTTACCGGTCAAATACCTGACATGACTTCTCAGCACCTCATCCAACGCGATGGTCGTTTCCTTCGTGAAACGAGAGGTTCCGGCAGGCTTTGCGCCCTGAGTCAAGTGCTTCGCCCGCTGTGACGCGACAATCACCAGCCGGTGACGGGAATCAAATTCATTTGACGTGTATTGCGGCAACAAACTCAGCATGTCGATCATAATAACTCGTGCCCCCTTGCTATAAAGTGGATGACGGTTCCCGTTTCGCCGATTGTGCATCTTTTTCGAGAATAAAGCTCTGCTCAAGCCAATGCATGTCCATTCGTTTGGTCTTCAGACGTTCCGCCACAAAAATGCTTTGCAACTCACGGAGAGATTGCGCTAAATCATCGTTGCGGACAATGTAATAATACTCACGGAAGCACCAGACTTCTTCTTTTACTTTTTGCAGTCGGCGAGCAATGTCCTCCTGTGAATCTGACCCCCGGCCTTGGAGCCGAGCACGCAGAATGTCCATCGATGGAGGAAGAATGAAGATATAGACGGCGTCTGCAAACTTCTTCTTGATCTGCATCGCACCCTGGACATCGATTTCCAGCAAGACATCGATGCCCTGCTCCATTTTATCGATCAACGGTTTGCGTGGTGTTCCATACCAGTTGGAATACACGTGGGCATATTCCAAGAACTCGTTCCTCGCAACCATGTCGTGAAATACGTTCTCTTCGATAAAAAAGTACTCACGTCCGTCCACCTCGCCAGGGCGCGGTTTTCTCGTTGTAAACGACACCGAATGCCACACCCTGGAGACCGATCCTACGATCTGTTTGCACAGTGTCGTCTTCCCTGCACCTGAAGGGGCTGAAATGATGTACAGGATTCCCCGACGTTCAGGAACGTGCGAACTCCCCGCCATACTCGGGGGAGGATTACTTGTGGTAAGCGCGGTACTCATTCAACGTTCTGTATCTGTTCACGCATGCGTTCGAGTTCGGTCTTCATTCTCACCACATCGGCCCTAATTGTCGCATCATTGGCTTTCGATCCGATGGTATTGACTTCCCGGCCCATCTCCTGGAGAAGAAAGTCCAGCGTTTTACCTACCGACTCGCTACCGTGGAGTGCACGCTCAAACTGTATCATATGGGTGTCGAGCCTGACCAATTCTTCCGTAATGTCACACCGGTCGGCATACAAGGCCAACTCCTGGTTGAGCCGAGGGATGTCTGGAATGGGGTCCGCCAATAACTTCTCCACTCGCTGCTTCATACGGTCGAAGGTTTCCTGAGCAATGCAAGGGGCACGGGACGAAACTCCGCGGGTGCATTCACGCACGTGACCAAGCCGAGCAAGGATATCCTGTGCCAGCAAGGCCCCTTCTTTCTCCCGCATTTTGGCCATATCCGACACCGCGTGCATTCCAAGTTGTTCCACCAATCCTGTGAGCTTGGGATCGTCGGTCGGCTGCTCAGACAACGTGATGATATCGCGAAACCCCGTCATCAGTCCGATATCGATGGAGCCCTTCAGTTTCAACGTGCGCTGAAGCGTGCGAAGGGCGCGATGGTACTGTTTCGCTAACGTAACGTCAAGCTGCACCGTGCGAGCGCTTCCCCGACCGCCCTGGAGCAACACTGTCAAATCAACTCTTCCCCGTGCACAATGTTCTAGGATCGTCTTCTTGAAGCGTTCTTCCAGCCCGCTCATCGACTTCGGGAGACGAATGGATGTTTCCAGAAAGCGATGGTTGACCGAACGCACTTCGACACTGACAGTCCCGTCGGACCATGTCCCCTGTCGCTGTCCGAACCCGGTCATGCTCTTGATCATCTTGATAGTTTTCCTTCCCACTCACACACATCGTAAATCGGGCAAGCGAAACAGCGAGGTTTCCGTGCGAGACACACGTACCGGCCATGAAGGAGCAATCGCTGCGACACCTCCGTCCACTGGCTTGGCGGATACACCGATTGCAGATCTCGCTCGATCTGTTCAGGGTCATTGGATCGGGTCAGGGCCAACCGGTTGGCGACCCGTTTCACATGGGTATCGACCACCACACCCGGTTTACCAAATACAGCCCCAAGCAGCACATTGGCTGTTTTTCTCCCGACACCAGGTATCGCAGTGAGTTCTTCCATCGTATCAGGCACGTGTCCTTTGAACTGCGCGGTAATGACCTGTGCACAGCCGATCAAATTTTTTGCCTTGCTCTTATAAAAGCCCGTCGACCTAATCTGTGTTTCTAGCTCAGCGGGCGTCGCTTTTGACATGGCTTGAGGTGATGGATATTGCTTGAACAGGGTCGGCGTGACCTGATTCACCCGCTGGTCGGTGCATTGTGCTGAAAGGATCGTAGCCACCAGCAGTTCCCACGGAGAACGATGCGCCAACTCCACCCGAGCTACCGGCATAGCGCGACGGAGACTGCTGGCAATCCGCGCCGGGCGGTCTAACGCGGGCTGCGTCTTCATACGCTTGGTTCTCTTCATGGCGGCACGATTGTGCCGAGGTCACCGGCGAGATGCAAGCAGCGAGTCGTCCAGTAGGGACGGGCTAGCCGTCTGACGTTCACCGATGGACATACTTCTCACGTACGCTTCCAGTCGGGCAAGAAGAGGGCGGAGTGTGTCTGGCTGGAGTGCGGAAATGCCAATGGCTCCATAGCGTCGGCAGAGCAACTCAGCCTGCGGCTGTGACATCCGATCGCACTTATTGAATACGAGCCATCTTGGTATCGCATCCAGATGCAATTCTTCAAGAATGGCGATGACTGCGGTAATCTGAATGTCGATGTCTGCGGCACTGCCATCGACAACATGCAACAGCAGATCCGCCTCTCGTAGTTCTTCAAGCGTTGTCCGAAAAGCGCCGACCAGTTCCTGCGGAAGATCCCGAATAAACCCGACCGTATCGGTGATGATGACCTCACGGTCCTCCGGGAACCGCAGCCGTCGGCTCGTCGTATCCAAAGTTTCGAACAGTCTGTTTTGGGCCGACACCTGGCTGTTGGTCAGCACGTTAAGCAATGTCGACTTGCCGGCGTTCGTATAGCCCACGAGAGAAACGATGGGGAGCCCGTGTCGCCCCCGTCTGGACCGCCGTTGATTTTGCTGGCGTCCAAATTGGGTCAGCTCCCGCTCTAAATGCGTGATGCGGTCCCGCACACGACGACGATCGGTTTCCAGTTTGGTTTCGCCTGGCCCTCTGGTACCGATCCCGCCACCGAGTCGTGACAGTTGAGTACCCTTTCCGGACAATCGTGGAAGCAGGTACCGTAACTGCGCCAACTCCACCTGCACTTTGCCTTCACGACTATGGGCTCTGCGTGCAAAGATATCCAGAATCAGCTGCGTCCGGTCGATCACCCTAATATCGGTCATCTCGGAAATAGCTCGCAGTTGAGCCGGCGACAACGTTTGATCAAAGATCACCATGTCGGCACCCCGGTGAAGTGTCTGAATCAGAACATCCTTCATCTTGCCGCTTCCCAAGAGATAGCGTTGATGCCCGTCCGGCGTTCTTTGCACGACACGATCGACCACCGTGACATCGGCGGAGGTCGCCAATTCCGCCAATTCGGATAATCGTTCTTCCTGCTCTGGCCGACTTTTGGCGGAAGCGCTCACCAGAACCGCCGATTCCTTTCCACTTTCCACGGCATGGTGCGCTCGGGCCTGCTGAAGATCTACCTCCAGCTCTGCGATGAACTGATCGAACATCATCGTTAGATTGTGGAATGGGACGGCCTTCAGCACATTGAACAATTGGCCGGTCGAATTGGGGGCCAGTAGATGAGCCACATACAGGTTGCCTAGTCTGCCGTCCTCCGTGACGGAGAGGAGGCCAATAAGATCAAGCCTCAAAAAGGCGAGGTCGGTCAGTATCTCTTGATTTAAAGGCTGATCGTGCAGTTGCGTACGAATGAATCTCAGACCACGGAGTGATCGATTCCCTGTGCGGAACAAGGTGAGCGTCGTAGGGGACAACGTCAAATCCGTTCCCACAATGACTTCCTGAACTTGGCCTCGCCTCGTCAACAGCACACCGATCGGTCGACGAAGCTCAATGGTCAACTGGGCCATTGTCTTGGCCAGCTCGGGGGAAATGACCTTGTCGGGTGAGACACGCCGTCGGTAGAGTCGTTCTAGGGACGCGATTTGGCTGGTGCGTAGCCCCGTGATTTGGCCTCGAATGTCAGGAATGGGTTTTCTCCTTATCTCCTACAGAAACCGATCTGTGCCGGTTTTCCCCACGAATCGTTACGCATCTTTCAGTCGGACTGATATCGAGATCCGAATATGGCGGTACTCCGTTCATCAGTAACTGACGTCCCGCTGAGGCAATCATGGCAGCATTGTCGGTACAATACTCAATAGGCGGCAGTGCTAGACGAATACCTTCCTGCGCTGCGCACTCCCTTAATACGGTTCTCAGCCGTGAATTGGCTGACACTCCTCCCACAACGGCAAGCGCCGTCAGATTCGACTGTTTGAGAGCCACAAAGGCCTTCGTGGCTAAGACCTGCACAATGGCCTCTTGGTAGCTGGCCGCGAAGTCGGCAGTCTGCCGAGGTTGCAGCGGATCGCTCATTTCTCGTAGTTTATATAATAACGCCGTCTTGAGACCACTGAAGCTGAACTCCAGACTGCTTTTGGCGCCGCGAAACCGAGGAAATCGTAAGGCCTGTGAATCGCCGGAACGTGCGACTCGATCCACAGCCGGCCCACCGGGATATTCTAGACCCAGCATCTGAGCTCCCTTGTCGAAAGCTTCACCCGCCGCATCATCACGCGTACGCCCTAGAAGAATACATCGACCACCGGCTTCATGGCGATAGAGATGGGTGTGGCCCCCAGATACAACGAGCACGATACAGGAGAGAGGAAACGTCGGATCGGCGAGCCATGCAGAAGCGATGTGCCCTTGTAGGTGATTGACCCCCATGATTGGGATACCCAAACCGTAGCTCAAGGCTTTCGCATAATTGACTCCCACCAAAAGCGCTCCAGCCAACCCAGGCCCCTGAGTGACGGCGACGGCACCAAGGGTATTTTTCGAAACCTGGGCAGCCGTCAAAGCTTCGTTCACAACCATATCGATCTTCCCCAAGTGCGCTCGAGCGGCCAACTCCGGAACGACACCACCGAACTTTTCATGGACGGCCACCTGGGACGAAACGACGTTAGAAAGCACTTCGCCTTCATGGCTGAGTACGGCTGCAGCGGTTTCATCGCATGAAGACTCAATGCCAAGAACCGGACTAGGAAACCATCGAGCACCATGTTGAAATTCGGACGGATCAGGATGGGCACACATCTTGTTACGAGTGGTCCGGATGGGATTGCAGAACAAGACGGCCTCTGCAGCTATCTGCTGCAGAGGCCGTTATGGGTCGCATGATGTTCAATAGAATAACAATGGGCCCTACACTCCGGCCATCGCCTCCTGCTCAATAAATGTCGGAGCCCCGTCCCGCAGCACTACTTTCACTTTGCGGATCTCTTTAAAACGTCCCCTGATCAGTTCATCCGAGAGCGGATCACCGATGGCACGTTGGATAGCCCGCCGCATTGGTCTGGCTCCGTACAGCGGCTCATACCCCTCTTTGATCAACCACTGTTTGACTTCGTCGTCGACCTCGATTTCAATTCCCTTGTCCAAGAGACGGAGGTTCAATTCGCGCAGGAGAATATCCAAGATGCTGTAGAGCTGCTCTTTTTCCAATTGATGGAAAATCACGATTTCATCGATCCGGTTCAGAAATTCTGGACTGAACGATTTTCGAAGCTCTCCAAGCACTTCTTCCTTCTTCCGACGCGCGGCTTCACCTTCCGTGCTCTGGAAACCAAGGGAGACACCCTTCTGAATCATTTTCGTCCCGATATTCGACGTCATGATGACGACGGTATTCTTGAAATCGACCTTTCGTCCAAGGCTATCGGTCAACACGCCGTCGTCTAGAACTTGAAGCAGGACATTGAACACGTCCGGATGTGCCTTTTCGATTTCATCGAACAACACGACAGAATACGGTCGACGACGAACCTTTTCGGTTAACTGTCCTCCCTCTTCATATCCGACATAGCCGGGAGGGGCTCCAAAAAGCCGAGAACTGGTAAACTTCTCCTGATATTCGGACATATCGACACGAATCAATGCATCTTCGCTATTGAAGAGAAACTCCGCCAAGGTCCGGGCCAGTTCTGTCTTGCCCACACCCGTCGGTCCCAAGAAAATGAACGAGCCGATTGGCTTCCGGGCTTCCTTCAAGCCGGCACGAGATCGGCGGATGGCGCGGGCCACGGCGGAAATTGCTTCATTTTGGCCGACGACTCGTTTATGGAGAAACTCTTCCATGCGTAATAGTTTGTTGGACTCTTCCTCCTCCAGCTTAAAGAGCGGAATGCCGGTCATTTTTGAGACAACGTAAGCGACATCCTCTTTTCCGATCACCGGCTTGTTCTTTTCCTGGTTCTTTTTCCATTCTCGTTTGGACTCGTCGAGCAACTTCCGCAACCGCTCTTCTTCCTCGCGATGCCGTACGGCTTCCTCGAAATTCTGCATGGAGATCGAGAGTTCTTTTTCCCGCGACACCTTCTTCAGCTCTTGTTCCATCGCTTTTAATTCAGAAGGAAGTGCGTACGTCTGGAGTTTGGCACGCGAGCCGGTTTCGTCAATCAAATCGATCGCCTTGTCGGGCAGGAACCGATCGGTGATGTACCGATCCGATAACTTGACGGCCTCGACGATTGCTTCTTCGGTGATTTCCACGCCGTGATGTTCTTCGTATCGATCCCGAAGCCCTTGGATGATGCGGACCGTTTCGTCGAGATTCGGTGGCTGAACATGAATCGGCTGAAATCGCCGTTTCAAGGCACCATCCTTTTCAATATGCTTTCGGTATTCATCCAGAGTTGTGGCTCCGATGCATTGAATCTCGCCACGCGAAAGGGCCGGCTTCAACATATTGGAGGCGTCAATGGACCCCTCGGCGGCTCCTGCGCCAACCAGCGTATGCAACTCGTCGATAAAGATGATAATATTGCCCGCTTGGACAATCTCCTTCATCACGACTTTGAGACGCTCCTCAAATTGCCCGCGGTACTTGGTGCCTGCAACGAGAGACCCTAAGTCCAACGCAATGACCCGACGGGAGAGCAGATTGTCCGGGACTTCCGATTGAACAATACGTTGGGCGAGCCCTTCGACGATGGCGGTTTTTCCGACCCCTGATTCGCCGATCAGCACAGGGTTGTTCTTGCTCCTTCGACTGAGAATCTGGAGGACGCGCTCGATTTCGTCGGCTCGGCCAATTACCGGGTCCAGTTGACCTTCTTGAGCCAACTGGGTCAAATCACGGCCGAATTCATCAAGTGCAGGAGTATTGCTCTTTCGATCCCGCTCACGCGGAGCGGACTTTCGCAAGAACGTCACGGTTAATTGACGAGCGGTTAACAGATTGGCCCCCAGGCTTCGAAGGATTTTCCCCCCGATTCCTTCTTCTTCCCGGAGGAGACCAAGAAGAAGATGCTCGCTACCGATGTGGTTATGGCCCAGCAAACGAGCCTCTTCCACTCCGTATTCAATGACCTTCTTTACACGCGGGCTAAAAGGGATCTCTCCAAACGTCATGGTGGTCCCCCCACCCGGCAGATTTCTCTCGATTTCCAGCCGAATCTGCTCGGTAGAAAGGCCCATTTTTTTCAGAATCATCAGGGCAATGCCATCAGACTCACGAAGGATGGCCAAAACAAGATGCTCAGTTCCCAGATAGTCGTTTTGATGTCGCTCGGCCTCCTCGCGCGCGAGGATGATGATCTTTCGACCTTTGTCTGTGAATCGTTCGAACATCCTGCCTCCTTACTCGTGAGTGCGAATTCCGGCCGCGTTCGAGCAAAACCATTGAAAATTCTTGGCCTAATTCTAACCACAGTATTCTTGAGAGTCAAGGTTGCGCGGATAACGAGACAGTAACAGAACCTCAGCCATGTTCACTGTTTTTGCTTCTTGCATTGTACGAAACACAACAAGCGTATGTTATCCATTGACACAAAAATGAGCATGCCGATAGAATCGCGCTCCCCGTATCCCTCCAATCGTATGTTTGAGATCCATGAAAAGTAAAAGCATCGGAATTTTGACCAAGCCCAAATTCCCCGAGGTCAAGGCTACGCTGCTTGGCGTGGTCGCCTGGCTCCGTGCCCGTAACATCGACGTCCTGCTCGATACAACCTCGGCGACGTTGCTGAACGAACAGGGAGGTATTCCCAAAACTCAGCTGGCCGAAAAAGCCGATGTCCTTCTGGTACTCGGAGGTGACGGGACCATTCTGAATGCAGCGCGGCTCGCGGCAGAACGGGGCAGTCCTATCCTTGGTGTTAACATGGGAGGACTCGGCTTCTTAACGGAAGTCCGACTGGATAATCTCTATCCTTCGCTCGAACGAGTGTTCGCCAACGATTACACCCTCGATGAACGCCTCATGTTGGCGACGCATGTTCATCGCCATGGAGAAACAGTCGCCCGGGGCATCGTGCTGAACGATGTCGTCATCAGTAAGGGCACCCTCGCCCGTATGATCGAGCTACGAGTCGCCATAGGCGGCCAGTTCGTGACAAATCTCCGAGGGGACGGTCTGATCATCGGAACACCCACAGGTTCTACGGCGTATTCTCTCTCTGCGGGTGGCCCCATCATGAACCCAGCTCTTCAGGCGCTTATCCTGACTCCCATCTGTCCACATACGTTGACGCACCGCCCGCTCATCGTACCAGGCGATGTCGTCATTGAAGTGACGTTGACGAGTAAAGATGACGGTTCAATGGCCACGCTCGATGGGCAGGTCGGCGTTGCCATGATCCAAGGTGATACGGCAGTAATTCAATCGTCAGACTATCGGACTAAATTGATCAGATTTCCGGAAAGCCACTATTACGAGGTGCTACGCGAGAAACTGAAATGGGGGCATGGATAGAGATAGATCACTCATCCCCTTCACAGTTTTATCTGTTCAACATATTGGAGCATGTCTTGGTTTGCTGAAAACTTGAACTCTCCGATGCAGTCACCTTTCCCTGTGAATGAGCGTTCCGCCACTTCGAGTGCTCGTAAGCCATTCACGTCGACCGGACGACTTTTCCGTTGTTTCAAAAGCACATGCAGTCGATCGAGCACGACCTTGATATCTCCTCCGCCGGCCTTGGTCGCCAAATAGCGTTCGACAACCTCCGCACACCAATCCCCGTCCCGCTTCGCGACGCCGACGAGCCCCTCACTGGCTTTCCGAGCCCAACCAGCTAAAAAGACCCCTTCGATCACCTGGCCTGTAGATTCATCGTAGGCTTGGAAAAGCGCATCATCCGGATCATTACCAGTTTTATTAGGATTCGTGGTGAACATTCCATTTTTATAAGGCAACCCGACGGTTTCATCCACCTTGTCGCCGACGGCAAAAACCACCGAATCACAAGGAAACTCATAATACTGCTTCAACCCCACGGCAACGGTATCCTGCCCCTTGGGATCGAGCCGGTTATCTTCCATTTCAAGTCCGCACACCCGATTGTTGCCGCCAACCAGAATACGCTTAGGCGATGCAAGAAAACGGAAGCCCATTTTCGTCTCGCTCACGATCGGCTCGCATTTGGTGAACTCATCGGTGAATGCCTTTAAAACTTCATCGGGATTCTGTCCGACCTTGACGATACGGTCCCTGATGCGCTCAAACTCAGCGTTGATCCCATCCAGGTCCATATTCGCACAGATGCTGCGGATTTCTTTTGGATTGTACTTCCGTTCTACCGGTCCTCGCCTGACAATTGCCGTGACTCTTTCTACTTTCTTGTAGCGAACCAACCAATGGGCAATGTCCACCATCACATCCCCCGCCCCGATCACGGCCACATGCTGACCCATTTCGAAAGGACGGTCACCAAAACCAGGCAAACGATTGTAATGATAGACCACATCTTTTGCGTGAAACACGCCTTGAGCAGAATCCCCCTCGACACCAATGGCCTTCGTTCCCTGTGCCCCGATCGTGAAGACAACCGCGCTCGCACCCAACCCGCGTACATCGTCGACCGTCAGATCCTTTCCGTTCCCGATGGAGACATTACCGAAGTAATGAACGTTCTTCTGTTGAAGAAGTTCCCAATACTGTTTCTTGAGACCACCACGAAGTTTCAGCTTAGAGGGGAATATCCCATATTCGGCCAATCCCCCGAACTTGATATCACGATTCAGAATGATGATTTCGCAGCCGGCTTTTGAGAGCGCACTGGCGACAGCCATACCAGCTGGCCCCGCTCCTGCGACGATGATCACATGTGTCCGCATCCCACTCATATCCGTATTCCTTAGGAAGTTACGTGATAAAAAACCTTAAAATATGAAAATATGAAAGGAACGCGGACTCTAGCATAGCCGTTCCCGCACTGTCAAAAAAGTGCCGCCGACAAGAACTGTGCTTGCGCGCCTACCCTCTTCTTGTCTACAATGTCGCCCCGTTTCCGGAAGGAGGTCGCTCTGTCGCTACACTACATTCTTCTGAGCCCCATACCTCCAACGCTCCTCATTTCTTACCAAATCGCGCCCAGGCACTATGCCCCGTAGCCATTCAACTCCTCCATCATTCGACGAATTCCCTGTACGGTATCATCGCGTCGACAAGGACGGCCATACAACGCCTCTCGCCGAACTGGGTCGCAATGACGCCTACGCGGTACCGAACTTCGACCTCGCCGAGGAACTGATCGCCCGCGGAGCTGATAGTGCCCGCGTTGCCATCAGCCCACATGATTGTACTGGCCACCGGTATCCGAGCTATTCCCAAGTAACGGGGGGTAAACAACTTGTTCCCGGCTCACCGTTCGATTTCAAACAATCGATCGTCATTGTTCTTCCAACGTACAATGAACGTGCCAATCTAGCGGCACTCGTCACCGCTATCGGCCAATATCTTGTAGCCGATATTTTGATCGTTGATGACAATTCACCGGACGGAACGGGAGAATTGGCGGACCAGCTCAGCGCCAAGCATAAACATGTACATGTCCTCCACCGACCAGAAAAAGAAGGGCTTGGTCCAGCTTATCTAGCCGGGTTCGAATGGGCGCTGCAGCGAAATTATGGGTTCGTTATCGAAATGGATTGTGATTTCAGCCATGCTCCCTGGGATCTGCCCCGCTTGGTGCACCGCAGCCATACCGCCGACCTGGTGATCGGGAGTCGCTACGTACCAGGTGGCGGGACCGAAAACTGGAACGCCTACCGCCGTTTCGTCTCTCGTTGCGGCAACAGCTATGTTGGTCTCTTCCTCGGCTCAACCATCCACGACTGGACGGGAGGATTCCGCTGCTATCGGCGTGAGCTTCTGACACGGATGAATCTCCCCGCAGTCCGTGCAAAGGGATACATCTTTCAGGTAGAGCTGGCTTGGCGGGCCCTGCAGCTTGGTGCAGATATTGTCGAGCTTCCCATCCGGTTTGCCGACCGCATCCAGGGGCAGAGCAAACTGGGCTGGCAGTCCATCACGGAAGCGTTGATCGAAGTCCCTAAAATGTATCTCCTTGGTCTGAGTGGTCGATAAGACTTCACCATTCCGTTCTCCCACTGACTTCACCCACCGCACAGGGAACACGAACCATATCATCCATAGTCGCTCACATAGAGACTCATCAATGGCACAAAACTTTAGAAGAGAAATTCCAGGATTGGGAGGATCGGGCGGATCAAGTTTCGTCAAATCAATGATAAGCTCGTCCTTGGCGTTGGCCAAAATTCCGTCCAGCAGGCTGCTCTTCGTAGGAATGACCGCTTCGGCGGGTTGAAACTTCAAATCAAAGCCTTTTGCGGCAGTCGGCCGCATAGGGTAACGCCGGTCATAGATCATCCCATAAGCCGGGATACCGTAAATGATTCTCCAATTTCCCAGAAGGATATGCAGTTCGGTTCCATGAACGTACAGACCGCCTGTCGTGATGATTCGCCTCGCGAACGTTTGTGGCTGACTTAAATAGAAGGTGACCCGTTCGTTGTCTTTCGCCTCCGCAAGCGCCTCCGAGATGCGTGCGGACAAGAGGTCCAACTCATCATCCGTGAAGGCGGGAACCAGAGGAGACTCTCCCCGCCACCATCGCTCGAGCGCAATCCAATGCTCCTGCACCTTCAATCCTGACAAAATGGTCCGCAGTTTTTCCGGTTCGATCGTGAATGGGTGACTATGGTGGCCCGGCGGCCATTCCGGCAGGACTTCCGAATCCCTTTCCAACCGCACGAAATTGACCGGATCCTCGTAGATGATTCGCGAGGGCACATGAGGAGCGGCGCAACCAACCAACAAAATGGAGCACAGGGTGAGGAGTACGGGAACGTTCCGCCCTTTCCGATTAGTCATCTCCTTGCAGTGCACTGCTCTCTCCTTCTCGGCTCACCCCTCACTGATCGTAACGGTCATCTCGGCTCGTTCCAACGGATTGTCTCGCCCATCACGCTTCATGCTGACGATTTTATCGGCCACCTCCATTCCGCTGACCACTTCTCCAAATACTGTGTATTGCCAATCGAGGAAATTCGCGTCTGCGACGCAAATAAAGAATTGCGATCCGGCACTGTCCGGATCGTTCGCACGGGCCATGGAAACAATACCCCGTTTGTGCGGGGTACTGTTGAATTCCGCCTTCACCTTGTACCCGGGCCCACCCATTCCGTGGGACGAACGGTCAGAACTTTTGCTGTTGGGGTCTCCCCCCTGAATCATGAAACCAGGAATGACGCGGTGAAACGTCGTCCCGTTGTAAAACCCGTCTCGGGAAAGTGTGACAAAATTATGAACGTGGCCCGGCGCCACGTCGGGGAAAAACCTCAGCACCATTTCACCCAGAGCTTGCCCCTTGCTCGTGACGGCTATCGTGGCCCGTACCTTTTCACCAACATCAGCCATGTCATTCGTCCTTTCTAGAGATCCCATTCAGCGAAAGAGAAATGGCGGAGGTGCCATCCCCACCTCCAACCCTTGATTGACGGCCATCCATGAGACACCGTCGTCACTGCGAAACACTCCGGAACTCGTCCCTGCGTACAGACCTTTATCACCAGATCCGATCAGCACTTGCACAGCAAGGTTTGCCAGACCCTTATTGACCGGCATCCATTGCCTTCCCTTATCTTCGGTCTTAAAAATCCCGTTACCGGTCGCCACAACGACATCGTGGTCGCCCAACACGATACCCCGGATAGAGTCGTTGGGCAGCGACCGACTGATTGCGCGCCACGTGAGGCCTCCGTCGGTGCTGCGAAAAACTCCGCCGTCGAATGTTCCGGCGAAAATGCTTTGGTCTTGATCAATTACTAAGACACGAATGAAATTTTCGACCATTCCCTCATGATCCTTCAACCCATGTCGCATACGAACCCAACCGGTGGAGCCAGGGCTGAATCGAAAGATACCTTTACCCGATGTGCCGGCAAACAAGGTCCCGTCAGCGGAGCGAGCGAGTGAGTGGACCAGAATATCATCTAACCCCGCTGTCACTGAGGTCCAACGATCTTCGGAACCATGTAGGCGATACACGCCATCTCCGGTACCGGCGAATAGCTCCTGTTCGACCGCCAGTAAGGCCTTGACTTCAAGCTGTTTGAGCCCCGCATTGACCGACTGCCAGCTCTTCCCGTCATCCTGCGAACGAAACACTCCGCCACGGAAAGTTCCGGCATAGAGAGTGCCGTCTTTCGTTGAAGCCAAACTCAGGATAAACGGATCAGTGATGCCACCTCCTACTTGGGCCCACGTCATACCACGGTCGGCTGTACGAAACACTCCATGCCCGAACGATCCTGCATAGAGCACCCCCTTTGCATTGATCGTCAACGCCTGCACGCTCGCGGCAGATTGTTCGGATGGTCCCCGTGCCGCCGAAAGATCCGAAACTCGGAAAGCCGTAGCAGGGAGCGGCGGGTTTGAAACCTGGATACTCTCTCCACCCGCCGAACCGAGGAGAACACCCCACAGTAGCGTGACACGGACGATGATACCTATATGGTCAATCTTTACCGACCCGCGCGTCATCGTAGTCTGGTTCCGGCAGTGTTGATCGGCAGATCCGGATCGAGCGGCAAATCGATCCCTCCCGAGTCCTGATTTCGCCCGAACAGTCTGGCGCCAAGAATCCCGATTTCATACAGCACCATCAAGGGAACCGCCATCAGGAGCATCGTAAACAGTGTTGCGTCGGGAGTGACGATGGCAGAAACCATGAGACACAGCAAAACCGCATGCTTGCGGTAATGAGCGAACGTGTCCGCCGATGCCATCCCGGTCATGGCGACGAGACTCATGGCCAAGGGCAGTTCGAAGGCACAACCGAAGATGAGCAGGAATTTCACATTGAAATCAATGTACGTGCCGACGCTCAGCTGCGGAGTGACATCGCGATCGAGTCCGAAACTCACGAATAGGTCGATGACCAGCGGCAAAATCACCACATTGCAGAAAATGAGCCCTAACGCGAACAATCCTCCGGCCACTAGGAACAGCGGGATCGCCCAACGCTGTTCTTTCGGTAACAGGGCTGGTTCGACGAATTTCCAACACTGATAAAAAATGACCGGCAAACTGAGAATGAGAGCGGCCAACAACGATACTTTGATCGAAGCGAACAGCGCCTCCGTCGGCCCATAAAACGCCAGCTGGTTCGAAAAGGGTCGATTGAGCCATGCCACCATCTCGGCGGAAAAAGAGAAGGTGACCCCCAAGGCCCCCAAAACCGTCACACCTATGATGATCAGTCGTCGCTTGACGGCTTGGATATGAGAGACAAGCGGATGGATGGTCTGTGTCATATTGACAGATTCGGCCGCCTGCAAAGGCGATAACCCCGAGTGGCCCCGTTACCGCGCCGGCTCAAGTCTTTGTTCGCGGTAAAGGCGGATCAGTTCCGCAAGCTTGTCTTTCTTCGCCAGTTTTTCCTTTTGTATCCGCTTTTTTTCAAGTTCCTCGGACGGGGTCAAGACATGGCGTTTCTGCAGCTCGTTCAGTTCAAGATCCAGGCGATGGTGAGACGCTTCCAGTTCCCGGAATTCGGTGTTCGAGTGGCGAAGCTGTTCGACAATCGCATCTTCCGTCAACATAACGACACCTCCTGGTTAACGTGAGTCTGTTGAAGCTGATTCACCTCCTGAGACAAAGTCCTTGCCCCGCTGCCGGACACGCGACATCATCAGCGGACTCATTTCCATCAGCACGGCGTCTTCGATGGGATTCGTGTAATAATGAGGGCGACGACTGATCTGCACGAAGCCTAGACGAGCATAGAGAGACCGCGCCGGATCGTTCGAAGCTCTGACCTCGAGGACCGCTCGAGTCGCCGACTCCTCCAATCCCAGGCGGAGGGCTTCGGTCACCAGTGCTTCCCCCACCCCTCTCCTTCGCATCGACTCTCGCACCGCTAAATTCATCAATCGAAGCTCTTCAAAGACGATCCAGAAGCAATGGTATCCGATAATCGCGGGTTCTGCTGCTGTTGTCGACGCCTCCAGCTGCCTCGCAACGAGAAAGTGGGCGAATAGGTTG
Source organism: Nitrospira sp. SG-bin1 (assembly GCA_002083365.1). Taxonomy (NCBI): domain Bacteria; kingdom Pseudomonadati; phylum Nitrospirota; class Nitrospiria; order Nitrospirales; family Nitrospiraceae; genus Nitrospira; species Nitrospira sp. SG-bin1. Next base: position 42,908 of record LVWS01000022.1, read on the forward strand.
CTCGTTAACTCGGCCTCCAACATTTTGCGCGTCCAGGGGGACGAGAAGCAAGCTTCTTCCAACCGGAGGATGTCCGGCAGCATATCCGCTGTCGCTGGGACGATCTGAAATTCTGAGAGCCCCATGGGACTGCTCATTTTTCCCGAGTACGCAACCGTCGACGGCCCCGAGTCAATCGGTCGGCCATTTTGGCGGCAACCCGTTGCTGCCGTCTCGCCACGGGTGAAATGCCTCTCGACAGTTCGTATTGGATTTCCGCCTCGGCCCGCTGAACATACAGGGGCGTGACTAATGCTCCGGCAATTTCGCCTCGCCTGAGTCGTTCCACCCCGATACGCGCAACCTGTATAGCCGAAGGCTTGAAGACTTGATCCGGTCCTACGGTCACCGTGACCGACTCCGGCAAGGCCGCTCGAATCTCCGACTCCATCGCCAACCAGCCAGTCCCGAACACCATCGCGGGTTCGGTGAGACTCTGCGCGAAGGCACGAGCAGTTCCAACCCGCTCATTTACCACGCGATCGAGCCGTCCGTCCCGTGACCAACGGAAAACCGCCCAGTACACTTCTCCGCGGCGACTGACCAGCACGGGACAAATGGGAACGGCTGTCTCTTCAAGACTCCTGGCCATGGCTTCCAGTGTCGGTACCAGTATGAGGGGGAGGCCGGTGGCTCCACGAAGTCCTAGGCACGTTGCAAGACCCACCCGGATACCGGTAAATGAGCCAGGCCCGATGGAACAGGCAAGACCACTGAGATCGCCAAGTCGCAATCCGGACTGAGAGAACACTCGATCGAGAGCCGGCAACAAGAGGGAGCCATGGGCACCATCAGCCTCTTGCTCATGCACCGCGAGGATGAGGTCGTCTTCGAAAATCGCGACGCTCTGCCACGTCGTGGCGGTTTCAACCGCGAGGATCTTCATTGATGATTTATGAGATTTGACCCAAGTCTTCTGCCCGTATGGTTTGATTGTGATGCATTTCGTGGAAAGTGACGTGCACCGAGCCTTGTCCACGACCATCTTCGAGAGAAATCTTGAACGGGCGAAATAGCCGAACATCCTGATCGCCCAGGGCTTGCGCTGGAATACTTCCCAGCTCCTCAAGCGGTCTAAAATCATCATACTGAATCGTCGCCTCGACCTCCCCACCCGACCCAAGCCACTCTTCCTGTACCACGAGCATGCGACGGTCAAACCATAGGCGGCGGATCGGCGGACGCATTGAGCTCGTTCCCCCGGTTGCTGGCGCATAGACGTCGAGACGATATCGGCCTCGTTCTTCCACGACCTTAACCATTTCATCCCTGGCAATGGAGTTCGTTCCCAGTACGCCACCGACCGCCCATACACTCAACTGAGAGAATCGAGCGAGCTTCCCAACATCTTTCATGTCGGACTGGTGACCGGCATAGGTTTTCCCCTCGAGTGGCAAGCGAAGCCTATACAGATCATCCGCTTGAACAAAGTCGAACAGCTCGGTTCCGAGAGGAGTAAATCCTCTCAGCCGCAAAGCATTCGGCCGACGGTAGTAGACCGTGCCCTCGACTCGGGACACGATCGGAATCAGTCCTCCCCGTACCTTCGCACTAAACAGTCCCTTCATTGACTGGATGGATGCTTCCCGCTTGCGCAAGACAGTAGTGAATTCTTCGGCCGTGACTGACTTGAGCGGTAACTCTTCCTTCGGCATCACGAGCGCACAACCTGCAAGTGATATGACGGCGAGACAGGATATCACGAAGTGTACCCATGCTTGTTTTCCCCTCGATTTCCTACGCCAATACCACATCCAACGCCTCTCGCACTTCTTGAATACCGATCAACTCCATACCGTCGATGGAGTCGAGCTTCGTCAGATTTCGTTCAGGCAGAATACATCGCTTGAACCCCATCTTGGCGGCCTCGCGAATACGCAATTCAGCTTGGCTGACGGCACGTACTTCTCCGCCCAAACCGACCTCCCCCAACAGTAACGTCCCAGGCTCGACAGGCACCTCCCGTAAACTCGATGTGACGGCTGCGACGATTCCCAAGTCAATCGCCGGTTCGTCGACCTGCATCCCTCCGACGACATTCACATACACATCCTGTCCGGAAAGATGCACCCCCAGCCGTTTCTCCATGACCGCCAGCAGCAGCGATACTCGATTGACCTCCACGCCGTTCGCCATTCGTTTGGGCATGGCATAGGTCGTTGAAGAAACCAACGCTTGCAGTTCAACCAATATCGGCCTCGTCCCTTCGAGACTCGACACCACGACCGAGCCGGTACTCCGTTGAGGACGTTCCGCCAAAAACAATTCTGAAGGATTGCTCACTTCTTCGAGTCCAGCATCCTTCATTTCGAAGACCCCAATTTCATTCGTCGATCCAAAACGATTCTTCACGGCACGGAGAATCCGATAGCTGTGGCCCTTATCTCCCTCAAAGTACAACACCGTATCGACGATATGTTCCAGCAGCCGCGGCCCTGCAATCGCTCCTTCCTTGGTGACATGCCCGATGATGAAGACCGGGACACCGGCTCGCTTGGCAAACCACATGAGCTGCCCTGCCACTTCTTGCACTTGACTAATGCTGCCGGGAGCGGAAGTAATCTGTTCTGTGTACACCGTTTGGATGGAATCGACCACCACCGCAACCGGCTCAATTTCCTGAATCGTTTTCAGGATCTGCTCAAGCGAGGTCTCCGCCAAGATCAGCAAATGGGGATGTTCAATACCCAGCCGTTGCCCTCGCATTTTGATCTGCCGGGGCGACTCTTCCCCGGAGACGTAGAGAACCGGAGCTGCCTTCGTCGCCAACCGTGGCAAGGCCTGTAAGAGCAGCGTCGTCTTCCCGATTCCGGGATCGCCTCCAATCAAAATTACTGCGCCGGGAATGACTCCCCCTCCCAGGACTCGATCGAATTCGCCAATACGAGTGAGCCGACGATCTTCTCCCACGACTTCGATTTCACCGATGGGCGTAGCCTTGGCTTCAGCTGTCTTGATCTCAGCAGGACGCCCCTTTCCAGTCGCCGCTTGCCGCTCCTCTTTCATCGTATTCCAGCCGCCGCAGTTTGGGCAGCGGCCAAGCCATCGAGGCGCCTGATGTCCACAGGTTTGGCAAGAAAAGACGATCTTGGATTTCAAAATGGCCTCGTCGCAGAGGACGACATCAGATCTATCTTAATGAATACACCAAGGGAATAAAAGCTGAGAAACATGGACGAATACAACACGTACCGGAGTCCCCCTCATACTGAAAATTGATGGCTACCAAACCTCCACTGACCCCATTGGCAGCATGGCTGCTGCAGTACAATCCACGACTGCCTCTTAGGAAGGCCCCTACGTTGAAACTTTGACCTTGACGAATGGTTCAAGCCTCTTATAACAATGTTGATAAACTCACTCTACTTAAATGAAACTGTCAAAGAAAAGTGAATATGGCCTTCGAGCGTTGCTTGAGCTCACACTGGCGCACGGAAAGACCACGCTACAGCGACATGACATTGCCACTCGCCAGCACATCCCCGTTGAATTCTTGGAACAGATTCTTCTCACACTCAAACGGGCAGGACTCATCTCCAGCCGACGAGGCATCAATGGAGGATACATTCTCATTAAACAGCCGAACGACATTACACTCGGACAAGTCATTCGCATACTCGATGGTCCACTGGCACCGATCGGCTGCGTCAGTAAGACGGCGTACCAGAAATGCCGTGATTGTCCTTATGCGAATAAGACGAGGTGCCCGGTCCAACGCGTCATGGGCACAGTCCGCGATGCGATTGCCGGCGTCCTCGATCACTATTCGCTCGCCGACTTTGCTGCAGATCAACCCACAGGGTAAACCCTCATGGATGCCGTCGTTCTTGTCCTCATTACATTTGTCGCCGCCGCAGTGAATGGTGCGTTGGGATACGGGTTTTCTTCCATCACTGTTCCGGTTGCCCTGCTCTTTTACACCAACAAAATCCTTAATCCCGCCCTGGTCCTTATCGAACTGGTCATTAACAGTTACGTCTTGTTCATCAATCGCAAAAGTGTTCCCAACATCTGGCGAAGGGTAGCCCCCATATTGATCGGCCTGGTCGTCGGAATCGGGATTGGCAGTTACATTCTCTCGCTAGTCCAACCAGCGTGGATCAAGTTTGTGACGTATTTTTTCCTCTTGCCCCTGATTCTTCTTCAGGCCGCCGGCATCCGCAAGCCCATTCAGGCCGAAAAGGCGATCGCGATCCCGTTTGGAATGGGTATTGGGACACTCTACTCCGTCACCACTATTTCAGGTCCACCGCTCGCTCTTCTGTTTAACAATCAAGGGTATGAGAAACGGGATTTCCGAGCCGCGCTCGGAGTGATCCGGGTAGCGGAATCGTCGCTCACCGCAGTCGCCTATTGGTTTATCGGATTTTACAGCGCAGGAAGCATGGACATTATTCCCTACATCGTGCCGAGCGTCATCGTCGGAATCCCTCTCGGGACCTTCGTGATTCGCTTGATGGATCCCGAAACATTTCGGCGCATTTGCATGGCATTCGACGGGTTGGTGGTCGGATTCGGCCTCTCCCGTGTCTTAGGGGAGTTAAACCTTGCCTCATCGGTGACGACCTCTAGTATCCTTTCAATCGTGATTCTCCTTAACGGCTATCTGCTCTTTCGATTTTTCAGAGACCGAACGGGTCCCTGACATATCCCTTCTCGATACCGCTTCCACTTTCCTCGCACACTCATGTATTGCCCGAATACAATTTATTGACTCCACTAGTACTTCGTACTCACGTTCCGCCGGCTCGTTCCTGAGGTACTTGAAGGTTGAACCATTCACACCTAGCACCACCATTGTCTCATCAAAATATATAACTAGCTGAAAAATTGCACCTTTCCAATTTTCGTCCTGGGCACCATATTTGCCTTGGACCCTGGTCAGAAATAACAGCGTCCACTGGATCTAATACAGTTTCAGGGCAATCAACTTGTGAGGAGTATTCATATGCTGAGACGTACACCTTCGATCATTCCGGTCTTCAGGAATTTCCCTCTTGCGGTCGGCTATGTCATAGCTTTCAGTGCCTTCGCTCTCACGCTTGCCGGATGTAGTGACGACGGACAAGGGGGACCGAGCCTTTCCTCCCTCTCCACACCAGTAGAGACTAAAGATACTACTAAAGATACTAATCAAGGCGAAGGCGCCCAATCAGCAGACTCCGATCCTACCGAGATCGCAGCAAGTGGACAGGAGGATTCGGAGCTGTCCCTGATATCACCAGAAATAGAGTCTCCTCCAAATGAGTTTGCCGAGGCAGACCTCGAACCTCCACCACCGACTGGCGCTACTGCTCAGCTAAACTGGGACGCCTCCTCCGATCCCAATGTGCAAGGTTACTTCATCCACTATGGGAAACGATCATCCGGAGAGTATGGTTCGTGTTCGTATGAAGAAACTCAACGAGTCGGGGCTCCGCCTGCCACTATTACCGGGCTTGAACCGAATACCCCCTATTTCTTCGCAATCAGCGCTTTCAGTGAAGCGGAAAGCGAATCGGAAACTCCTTGCTCAAATGAGATACTGGTGGTCACATCCGCCGCTCAAGGCTGAGCTAGTCGTTCGCCGAGCCACCCTGCATCTCCAGCTCCCCTGGATCTCTCCAGGGGAGCTCATCATTGACCTCTACCGGCCGATTTGTTAGCCTCAACTTCTGTCAGACTACTGCCAAGAGCATACAATCAACATTAACGCTCTTTGATCTTTATCCTGAAAGGATCTGCTATGGCCGGCTTAACTGCTTCGCCTGAACTACTCAGCACCTTGCACAATAAGGCAACCCAACTACGCATCAACAGTGTACGAGCCACCAGCGAGGCGGGGAGCGGTCATCCGTCGAGCTGCGCCTCTGCCGCCGACATCGTCGCCGCATTGTTTTTCTCGGTCATGCGTTATGACCCCCGTGATCCTAAGGCGCCCAATAGCGACCGGTTTATCCTGTCAAAAGGGCATGCGGCTCCGTTGCTGTATGCCGCGTGGGCGGAAGCGGGACTGTTCCCCCCCGATGAGCTTTTGAAATTACGCACGCTGACCTCGGATCTCGAAGGACACCCCACCCCTCGCTTGCCGTTCGTCGATATGGCCACCGGATCACTGGGTCAAGGACTTCCTGTAGGAATCGGTATCGCGTTGAATGCCAAGTTCGTCGACAAGCTGGACTACCGGACTTACGTATTGATGGGAGATGGGGAATCGGTCGAAGGATCGGTTTGGGAAGCTGCTGAGATCGGACGCCAATACGGCTTGGATAATTTGTGCGCGATCGTCGACATCAATCGTCTGGGCCAAAGCGACCCTACCATGCTGCAGCACGATATGGATGCGTATCGGTCCCGCTGGGCCGGATTCGGCTGGCATGCCATCGTCCTCGACGGCCATGACCTCACAGCGATCCTCAAGGCATTCGATGAAGCGGCCCGCACAAAAGGACGACCCACCGTGGTGCTGGCCCGAACGTACAAAGGTAAAGGGATTTCATTCATCGAGAATAAGGCAGACTGGCACGGCAAACCACTGAAGAAAGGCGAGGAAACCCAGAAGGCCCTTGACGAGCTTACGAAGCAATTGAGTCCGAACGGTGTCGTGATTGAAATCCCAAAACCATCGGCTCCCAACACCAGACCCCCGTCTGTCAGTCCGATGCCTGCCGCGCCTTATAAGATCGGCGACTCTGTCGCAACGCGGGAAGCGTTCGGTGCCGCATTGGAAGCCTTGGGGGCCACCAATCCCTTGATCGTCGCCCTCGACGCCGACGTCAAAAATTCCACGTACACCGACAAATTCGGCAAGAAGTTTTCCGATCGCTTCTTTGAAAGTTTCATTGCCGAACAAAATATGGTGGGGGCCGCCGCCGGTCTGGCTGCCTGCGGGAAAATCCCCTTTGCAGCAACCTTCGCTTGTTTCTTAAGTCGGGCCTACGACTTTATCCGAATGGCCGCGATCAGCGGTTCGAACATTAAGCTCGTCGGAACCCATGTCGGCGTGAGCATCGGTGAGGATGGACCGTCCCAGATGGGTTTGGAAGATATCGCGATGATGGCGGCGCAACCAAACGTGACGGTCCTCTATCCGTCCGACGGCAACTCAACCTATCGATTGATTGAAGCCGCCGCAAATCACAAAGGTATGGTCTATATGCGTGCCGGGAGGCCGAAGAGCCCGGTGATTTATGGACCGGAGGAGCGTTTCCACATTGGTGGAAGCAAAGTTGTCCGGCAAACCGCATCGGATATGCTCACCATCGTGGCTGCTGGAGTGACGTTGTTTGAAGCCTTGAAAGCGCATGAACAACTGAAGTCATCAGGCATGTCCGTACGTGTGATCGACCTCTATAGCATCGCTCCCATCGATAGAAACACCTTGTTGGACAGTGGTCGCGCGACGCAGCACCGCATTCTTACGGTTGAAGATCACTACGCCCACGGAGGTCTCGGCGATGCCGTCCTGAGCGCTGTGGCGACGGAAGACATTAAAGTTCATAAACTCGCCGTCCGCGAAATTCCACACAGTGGGAAACCCGAAGAACTCGTCGATCACTATGGGATAGGAGTGCGGTCCATTGTGGAGGAAGTCAAAAAGATCGTCAAATAATGGAGTCCAGTGCGACCTCAACAACGGATTCGCTTGAACTTCCCTTCTCATGCTGCACTGAAGAAAAGACTGCGAACGCGTCGACCTGAATTCGGGCACGACACAGGTGAGTGGTTTTCAAGGGACCGAAAGCAAAGAGCAGTCAATAAGCATGTTTTTACAGAAAAAATGTGGTATAGTTCGACCGTTTATTTAGTTTACTCGTGTACGGGCTAACTGAAGCTGACCAAAAACGGGTTGATCATCCATCACATTAGGAGGAACGAATGACGAGAAGGAACGTGGGCCTCTCAGCGCTGATGTTAGGGTGTACCGTTATGCTATTAGGAGTCGCGGCTTCAGCCGAAGATCTCCCTCCATTGGCTCCGGTTCCACCCGAGTATGCCGATAAGAAAATGCCGGCCGGTGGATGGACTGATGCGAAAGCCATTGAAGAAGGTGGTAAAATTTATCGGGGCGAGTTCAAGACCGAAGTCAACTGCAGCAGTTGCCACGGAAAAGATGGCGCACCAGTGAAAAAAGGCGCGAGAGACCTTCGCGATCCGAAAATCGTCTGCCGCTTCTCAGACGCGTATTGGTTTTGGCGCGTCGCTGAAGGCATCCCTAAGACGAAGATGAAGGCCAATAAGGGCCTCCTGTCCGAGGAGCAGATCTGGCAAGTCATGGCCTATGAAAACCAGTTCTCGCACGGAGGCAAGCCAGCCGACCGCTCTTGCTATAAGCCTTAAGGGACTTCAGCAAATGACCGAAGCTTGGGAATAGTGACCAAGCAGCAGCACAACAAGGGGGAGAGAGCATGATGCTCTTTCCCCCTTGTTCTTTTGGCACTGCAGCTCTTGTTCAGGTTTAGGCTGGATTGGGTGCGACGAACACCAATACCATGAGCCGACGGTCCGTATGATTCTTCACACCGTGCTCCTCCCCGGCTGGAGCCAGAGTCCCTTGCCCCGTCTCAAGCATTCGATGGTCGGTACCGACCTGAAATGTTCCTTGTCCCTCCAGAACGATATACACTTTATCCTGGTTGCCATGAACATGGCCCTTTTGTTCTTGGCCCGGCTCAAAGCAATATACATCGCAGAAGAATCGTTCCGTCTGGAACAGGTTGTTCTTCTTCATCTTCTCACGACTGAACTGTTGAAAGTCGGCCAGTGTCACGATTTGCATCATCGATGTTTCCTCTCCTAGGCACATAGGAACCGTCGGTTACGGCATATGAGACAAGAGTTTTTGGTATGACTGTTTCAATTCGTTCAGCGCCTTGTTCATTCCATCCTGCACCTCGTGCCATTTCGCATCGGTAGCTCCCTTCAACTGGTCCAATTTCTCCCGGACACCATCCTTTTTCTTCTCCAGCTCGTTGAGCGACTTCTGCAAATCGGCTCGCGTGGACTCAGAGGCTTTTGCAACTTTCTCGCGTAAGTCAATAATCTGGCGATGAATCGCCGTCAATTCCTCTTGAGTCTTTCGTTGAAAAGCCTCCTTCTGTTGTGCCGTATACTCCTTGGTGGCCTCAATCGCTTCCCGTGTCTCTTTCGCAACTTTTTCGGCACTCGCCTCGGACTCGGCAGCCATGCTCGAACAAGGAACCAAGCCTGCCAATACTATTGATACGATACCTACAACCAATCGATTATGATCCATGATTTCCTCATCATGCAGGCCACAGTATGGTTCGTGACCGTTTCTAAGTCACGATCCCTAAACTTTTACAGGAAAGCAGCCGACAAGGGAAGTCGTGACTCATATACTCGCTTTCGAGGAGCACACCCCTTATGGCTTCTGAAACAGGATCGGTCACCACGCCACTTGAACGGCTGGAACAAGCCTTGATCCAGAAAATTGAGGCTGGAGAGATCGAGCTCCCCCTGCTCCCACAGGCGGCCAGCCAAGTGTTGGCACTGGCGGCGGATCCAGCCTCCGATGCGGCGAAGCTCTCCTCGTTGATTCACCAGGATCAGGCGCTGGCCGCCCATGTCATGAGGATCGCCAATTCACCGGCCTACATGCCCCGCAGCCCGGTAGTGTCCCTTCAGCACGCCGTAGCCATGCTGGGCATTACCCTGCTGTCCGAGATCGCCTTTACGGCGTCGTTGAAGTCCGGTGCGTTCAAAGTGCCGGGACATGAGGACGACGTGAAACGATTGTGGCGCCACTCCTTGGCAAGCGGAGCCTTCGCGAAGGAGGTCGCCCGCATGAGACGTGTCAACGTCGAAAGCGCATACCTCTGTGGTTTGCTGCATGAAATCGGTAAACCCGTCGTGTTACAAACCGCTACGACCCTTGCCCATGCGCAGCGAGTGTCCCTTGAAAAGGCGGTCGTCCATGGTTGGGTCGAGGGCTATCATTCCCGCGTCGGAACCCTCATCGCGGAAAAATGGAGTTTGCCCAAGCAGGTAGCGGCGGCCATTCAATATTGCGAAGAATACGACCATGCCAGTTCGTTCCGTCAAGAGTGCCTGCTCACCTGCGCCGCAGATAAGCTGGCAAGCCACCTCCTCTCACCGGGGGATATGCCGGAAGAGACGCTCCGTGCACATCCCGTCTTTGGAGAACTCAATCTTTATCCCAACGACATCGACCAGCTCATGACCACCAAGGACCATGTACTGGCTGTCGTGAATGCGTTGAACCTATGAGCACACCCGTTGCCTTCGATATCCTCGTGATCGGCGCCGGTCCGGCCGGCCAAAAAGCGGCGGTCCAAGGGGCTAAGAGCGGTAAACGCGTCGCGTTGATCGAGCGAGAGCGGGGGATCGGAGGCAGCTGTGTCTATCGCGGCACGATTCCCAGCAAGACATTACGAGAAAGCGCCCTTCATTTGGATCGGCTCAAACGCGCCGGAGAGGCGTTTCAATTCAGTCTCAAACCAGACACTCAAATTGCGACTCTCCTGAGCCGTCTTGAAGACGTCGTCCACGCACATGACTCCTTCATGAGCCGTCAAATTCGGCGCAACGGCATCTCGCTGTTCCACGGACGAGCACGTTTCCTTGGTGAACACACGATCGAAATGCACACGGTGGACGGGGCGCAACAACAATTCACCGCCGAAACCATCGTGATCGCCACAGGATCTCGCCCGAGAAACCCCGCTGAAATTCCCGTCGATCACGAGCACATCCTCGACAGTGACTCGCTGCTCTCCATGATTTACTTACCACGGTCACTGGCGGTCATCGGAGGCGGTGTGATCGGCAGTGAGTACGCTTCTATCTTTGCGCTGCTGGGAGTAGAGGTGACTTTGATCGATCGGGCTCCCTATCCGCTTCAATTTATGGATCGAGAACTGGTCGAACAGTTTATCAAGAGTTTTGAACAGCAGGGCGGGCATTATCTCGGCGGACAGCAGATTGAGAAGGTGCGATGGAACGAGGTGGCACACGTCGTCACGAAACTGACCGATGGCACGCTGATCAATACCGAAAAACTGCTGGTCGCCCTGGGGCGGCAGGCCAACATCGAAGACCTGAACCTCTCCGCAGCAGGCATCATGGTTTCTGATAAAGGCGTGATCCCTGTGAATCAGTACTGTCAGACAAACGTACCTCACATCTATGCGGTCGGCGATATGGTCGGTGCGCCGGCACTGGCATCCAAGGCCATGGAGCACGGTCGACGCGCCGTCCGCCATGCGCTTAACCTTCCGATCGGTGATGCCGCCTCAACCATCCCGTTAGGCATCTATACGATCCCGGAAATGGCGAGTATCGGCCTTGATGAGACGGGCGCGCGGGAACGCTATCGAGATCCTTTAATCGGACGAGCAAAATTTGAAGAAATCGCCCGTGCCCAGATATCGGGAGCCGGCCACGGCCTGCTCAAGATGGTGGCTGATCCGGCCGGGGAGCGTCTACTCGGGGTACAGGTCGTCGGAGATTCCGCCACGGAACTGGTACACCTGGGACAATTGGCCCTCCAGAGCGGCGCGACGATCGAGTCATTTATCGACAACGTTTTTAACTTTCCAACCTATGCCGAAGCCTACCGTATCGCTGCGCTTGATATTCTCGGTCAAGCGGCGAAACGTCGCGCGGCGAAAGCCGCGTAGTGGTCCGTATGGATCCCAGGCGATCATAGGATCATCAGCCGCGATTGACTTACGGTCTAATGACCCTGCAACTTCTCCCTCATAACTCCTCGCCCGGCCACGTTCAAGGTGCCCAGCGAACTTCCAACCAGATGTAATTGGCACAGGATCAGCCCTACGATGCAATCTGCGCTCCGAGCAGTAAACCTCCATGTCTCTCGAAATTCCTCACGACGCCACGAGTCCATGCGGGGCGATCTTTAGCCACAACCGGGCCTCCTCATCTTCCGATGATTTGGTCGGATGCGATGTGATACAGCGAGCCTTATCGGTCGAGAGAAAGAACGAAAGGAGGCAGAGAGGACTAGGCTTCGTCGCGCTCTTGCCTTTCACGTTGAAAGGGATGCATCTCCAAGTCTTTAACCACGTCCTGGAGTCTAGCCCATTCGTTTTGGCCAAGGTTCACAAACTCACACCCAAAACTGCCGGATCGAAACCAGCGAACCACCGCCTGAGAAACCTGGATGGGGGGATCACGATCGGATGTGTGAACGCGTAATTGAAGCGTTGTCCCGGGTTTGACCTCGATGAGGCTGAACACACGGCAGCCTCGAATCGACAGATCGCTCAGGGTACCTTCGCCTGAGACCACATTCGCTGAACTGAACGAACTTCGAAAGTGTACGGTGAACCTGACATGTTTGCGTTGTTCCATGGGCCGATCGCCAAACCTGTGCGTTAGCTAGCCTTTTATATTGCCGATCGGCCTGAGTTCCGCTACTGTTTTTGTAATTCCCGCCCGATCGACGGCTTCGACTACCTCGGAGATGTTCTTATAGGCAAATCCCACCTCCTCGGCCAAACCTGACATAGAAACGGCCTTCACAAGGATTCCTCGTTCTCTCATGTGCTTTTGTACCTGTTCCCCGCGGATGGCCTTTTTCGCCTGTGCCCGCGACATCCTGCGCCCGGATCCGTGCATCGTCGATGCAAACGTGTCACGCATCGCCCTTTCAGTCCCAGCCAACACATATGACCCGGTTTCCATGGAGCCACCGCAGATGATCGGTTGACCCGTCGTACGATACCGTAATGGGAGCTGTTCGCTCGCGGGCCCCAGCGCCCTCGTCGATCCTTTTCGATGGACGACCAAGTCACCTTCCGGATACCGTTCGACTTTGGCGATATTGTGCGCCACGTCGTACACCAACTCCATGCCCATCTCTTCGGCCGAACGACCGAAGACTGCCGCAAAGGCTTCACGGATCTGATGTGTGATCACCTGCCGATTGGCAAAGGCCGTATTCGCCGCGCAATTCATGGCGGCGAAGTACTCCTGCCCATCGATAGACTTAAACGGAGCGCAGGCCAGTTGCTGATCCTTGACTGAGATCCCATAGCGCCGCATCGCTTTTTCAAATACTTTCAGGTAGTCGCTGGCCACTTGGTGACCGAACCCCCGCGATCCACAGTGCACCATCACGACAATCTGATCGTGGCCCGTAATCCCCCAAGCCGACGCCGTCTCTTTGTCAAAGATTCGCTCGTTGGACGCCACCTGGACCTCGAGGTAATGATTGCCGGATCCGAGCGTCCCCAACTGATTCATCCCGCGGTTTCTTGCCTGGTCACTGACCGTTGTAGGGTCGGCACCGGTGATGCATCCTCCTTCTTCGATAGCCTCCAGATCGCGATGCCATCCAAATCCCTGCTCGACGCACCATCGCGCCCCTTTCGTCATGACGTGGTTAAACGACGAGCGGTCCAAACGCACAAATCCGCTTGCCCCGACACCCGCCGGAACTCTCCGGAACAGTTCCGTCATCAATCGATCCAGCTGCGGCTGCACATCTTCCCGAGTCAGGTCTGTTTTAATGAGGCGCATCCCGCAATTCACGTCATATCCAACGCCTCCTGGGGAAATAATTCCGGATCGGACGTCGAACGCCGCTACACCGCCGATGGGAAAACCATAGCCCCAATGTCCATCCGGCATACACAACGCGTACCGTTTGATACCAGGGAGACAGGCGACGTTCGTCACCTGCTCGAAGACTCCAGAATCCATGGATTCAAGGATCGTCGGCGTGGCATAGATCCGTGCAGGCACCAGCATGCCGGACTTCTCGGTAGTGGGGATCTCCCACACTTCATCGGTGATCCGATTGACGCGCATCTCGGTATTCAAGTTCATACGTCCAACACCACCCTTACGGTCCATCGCCCTCTCTCTTGATTTAATCCATAGAGATGCTTGGTCACTCCCTTTACATCGTCCCTCAACGCCTGTGTCGAACCATTGACCGGTTCCCCATACAGCATCCCTGTCAGATTCCAGGTACCATCGGACCGATGAAGGAGCGTGACAGGAACGTGATTAAACACCACTCCCGCCGCATCCTTCCAGTACACCAGGTCGGACAACCAGTCGAACAGCAGCGAGGCAGGATCTTCCTCGATTCGCACGATTGTCCGTTGCCAGGTGCAACCGACTGTCCGGGGATCCGCCATGGCTTCGATGAGGGCATTTGTCGCTCCCTGAAAGAGATCCTGCAACGAATCGCCGACCGCGTCGAACGCGAGATCCGCAGTCGCTATCTCGTCCAAGAATTGATACGCATAAGACATTTCTGTTCTACACAGGGGAGCGCAGAGAAAATTAAGAGGGCAACTCGGTAGAAAACGTGCATAAAGACGCGTCTATCCGAGCTCGAACACTTTTGGGAAATTGGTGAGATTGCGGCACCCGTCTTTCGTGACGAGGACCATATCCTCGATTCGAACTGCTCCTAATCCGGGATAATACAGACCTGGTTCGACGGTGACGACGTGTCCCTCTTGGAGGAGCGACCCGGTTCGGCTGATACGCGGTGCTTCATGAATATCCAGCCCGACTCCATGTCCCGTCCCGTGGAAATACCCCTGCATACGCCCGTTGACCAGTCCGGTCTTATAGCCGGCCTTTTCAAAACGTGTACAGATACCTTGATGGATTTTCATCCCGTCGGCGCCGTCTTTGATCTTGTCGATAGCATCTTCCTGAGCATCCTTCACGATGCCGTACAATCGTTTGAGTTCCGGGCTCGCTTTTCCGCGTATCACCGTCCGCGACATGTCGGCAAAATAGCGGCTCGTCGCGGAGCGAGGGAAGACATCAAAGATGATGCTGCGATGAGCCGGCAACGGCCCACTGCCTTCATTATGGGGATCGCAGGCCTGCTCCCCCCCCGCCACGATCGTATGCTGGGCCACACAGTTCCGCTCCATGAGTTTGACGTTGACCAACTGCTTGACTCGCTCGGATGTCAACACCCCTCCGTCACACCAAAGCTCTCCGTCTTGGATCGACGCTCGACGCAGGAGATCATGAGCCGAGGCTACCGCTTCTTCAGTGGCTCGCTGGGATAGTTCGATCTCTCGAACCTCGTCCGCGGTTTTTACAACACGTTGCTCATAAAAAGGATCGCGCTTCGGTTTAAGGCTGTATCCCAACTCTTGTAATCGCGTCGCATAGATGAAGGGGAAATTGGCGGGGACCAGCAGCCGTCTGACTTTGGATTCTTTCAAGATGATATGCACGATATCGACCGTCGTCGGGTTTTTCATCCCCTGTTTCTTGGCTTTCTGTTCGATTTCCGAGTAGGAGAGCACTCGATCGACCGACGATTGAGCCCTGGCGCGATCCATTTCCAGATCACTCATGACCATCAGCCGCTCACCCTTGATTTCGAGATAGATAAACGGATCCGGTGCCATGAAACGTGTGGCATAGTACAGATTCGAGTCCTGTTCGCTGGCGGCGATGAACAGTGTGGCCGCCTCCGGTTGGGGTATCGTAGTGCGTTTCATGAATGTGCTAGAAGGGCGGCAGAGTTGAATGAAATCCTCGAGATCTCAAGAACATGTAAGAAAGATGCTAGCATGGGGCCTGGGGTCGGTCAAGAATGGTGATTAGTCGAGGACCCAAGATCGCTACGGCACCGCAGGAACCGGAGAGTGAGTCATATCCTTCGGTCGCACGCCGGATTCTTCATCCGGTGTCACCAAATCTATCGGGAGCGTGAGCGTATTGGTCAAGACATCGACCGCGAGTTGGGCCAATCCCGATAGGCCCGATGCAAAGGACTTTACCGGCAGATAGGTCACTTCCGGATCTTCCATCGCGCCTTTCATGGTGAACATCGCCGTGGCAATCCCCTTGCGATCGCCGGCAATAATTCGCCCAAAGAGTGGAATCGTCTTGAGGAATTGCGAGTAAGACCCGAAGGGGCTCACGGCGACGGCAAGATCCAGCTGGTCCGTCGGCAAATCGTAATTTCCGGCCGCGGTAATTTTGAGAATGGGGCTGTCGATGATCAAATTTTCCGTCTGGAACATTCCATCTTGAATGACGACGGTGGCGGAAATCCTGTTGTATGGCAGGCCCTCCTTTTCAAGATCGACCTTCCCTTGCAACACAGCCGGAAGGTTCAACAAACTGATGATCTTCCATACTGCCCGCTCATTTGATTTCAGAATACGACCGTTTTCCAACAACAACTCGACTTTTCCGTTCAGGGAAGGATAGACCCCATGGGGATTGCGCCCATGCCCGCGAAGCACGCCGCTCAATCGAACTTCACCCGATACCCCATGGACTTGCGTCTTGGTCAGTCGCAGCAGATCTTCACATTCGACTCCGGTCGCCCGAAAGGAAAGATCCAGATCCGCCGGCGCCTTTGGAGGAAGGTGCACCACCAGCCGTCCGGCCACTTGCCCATGGGTTGACTCGCCGGAAAGACGATCGACATCCAGGATCCCGTCCTGAATATTGATTCGCGCGGATAGCGAGCTGAACTTCAGATGTTTGTAACGACCACGCGCAACAGCCGCGGCCAGGGTGACGTGGCTGGTCGCGGCCATGGTTTCGAGAAACTCCCGGATAGGAGTCCGTTCTCCTTTGGGAATCACGAGACTCAAATCCAATTGGTTGGATTCGATCTTGCCCGTGATGAGCGGCTTCGTCATCCAATTTCGAACCGTGGCCTCCAAGGCCAGGTCACTGCCTTGAGTCCTGAACGACAACCGTTTGACTTCGACCTCGTTGCGGGACAATTTTACCCGAGCGTAAAGGTCCTGTAGGTGTCCCTCGATCCCTTTCGCCTGCATCAGTCCATTCGTCAACCCCATCCATCCGGTCATTCGCCACGTCCGCCAGTCCCTCTCTCTCCCTTTGACATCGAGCGAGACCTCAAGATTGCCTGCATCGAGTCCGCCTTTCGATATCCAGTCCGGTAGACTGGATACCGACAATGTTCCCGTCGCCACCGCCATATCGATCATGAAGCCATTCCCGAACTGCAGGGCGCCCTTCGCTGGAATGTTCAGTGACGGCAGAACCAGTTCCACTCGCTGTAGCTTGACGTTGGTGGACTCAGGTATCACCCCCTCGAACTCCACAGTGGCACGAGGACCCACGGGTTTTGCAATCGGTCCGAGCGTGACTTTTGCTTCATCCAATACCACAGCGCCCCGTATATGAGGTCTGGCCGCCGACCCAGAAAACGAGACCGTCGAGCTAAGGGTGCCCTCCAACGCATTGTGTTCGAATGCAGAAAAATGAAACAGCCGAACCGCCTGCGCCGCATCACCGCGAGCACGAATAACAAAATCCTGATACTGACTCTGTGATCCACCGGTGACCGTCCCTTGGACCTGCACCGCGATTCCGCCAAGGTGTCCGGACACTTGGTCAAACTCCGTGGCTCCATCGGCCAATACAAATCGCCCCTGCATCCCGGTCACGCGCTCCGGCAAACTGGCATGGGAGAGGCTCACCTGACGAGCCGTAATCTCTCCGCCGGCAAACGTAACCCCTCCTGGTTGGTTCAGCGGTCCAACCAGGCGGAACGTCGATTGCGCCGTACCGGCTGCGTCACGGATGCCGGCCAACAATTGCGTGACGCGCTCCGCTTTCACGGTCTTCGCCAGAAATTCAAGCAGCTGCGACGCTCCGATCTCACCCGTCACTTCCAGTTCCAACCATGGACCTGCATCGAGAAAGGGCACTTCAGCTTTTCCGCCTGTGATCTGCATTGCGCCATACATCCCCGTTATCTTCGTGATGCGGACGCGTCCTGTCTCGACCACCACCACCGCAGCGAGGTCTTTCACGGCGATACGGTCACTGCCGATCAATCCTTGACCGTCGCTCACATGGAACTCTCCGATCGTCGAGAGTTGAGGGCCCGTCGTCGCGGCCCCAGTGAGTGTCGCATTCATCACTTGTACCTTGCCGTCGATCTGACGATCGGCGAGCAGGGCGGGAAGCTGTGGATGGATCCAATCAGGGGGAATGGTTTTAAGGAGCTGGGGCAGGGCCACCACCGAACTGTTGAAGGTCACGGCAAATGTGGGCTGGGGGGTAAGGAGGCCCGATAGATCGGCCTTCCCCTTTAGAGTGATGTTGTTCAAATGTGCCGTCATGTCGGACAACACCATGTCGTACCCCGCGACACCGGGCATGACGCGCACTTTGCTCCGAAGATTCAAGGCCCCTTGAAGGCGTTCAGGCACCGGCCTAGGGCCCAGGAAATCCGCCGCGTCCCGTATCCTGAGAGCGGCCGCATCGATTTGTCCCTCAAACTGAAATCCTCTGGGGGAGCCGGTCGTCTCTTCACCGGACAACGAAACCAACGGTTCTGCTCGTCTGACGATGCCATCCAGCGACACCGCGGATGTGCCCGACTCCCCCCGAGGGGCAGCCGAGACATGCACTTCAGCGAACCCGCGATCAGGATGGACCGTCAACTTGAACTCGACATGTTCCAACATCAGCGATCGAATGCCGTCGGGTCTGGCGACATCGACGACCGTGATCGTGCCGTTGACCAATGTGGCCTCTTTGATCATGAGCGTCCGTGCCATCATGCCTATTGTTTCTTGATCGGCATCTGTTTGCACGCGCGGCTCATCGAAGATATTCCACCGACCACGCTGGTCCCGCCGGAGCGTCAGGGTCGGTTCCTCGATCAACAACCGCTTGCCGACAACTTGTTTTTTTAAGAGCGGTAGAAGACGTAAGACGAGATCGACCCGCTTTGCCGTCAGGGCCACCTGCTCGGACTCTGGATCGTGGATCTTGACATCGGTGAGTTCCACTCGGATACGAGGAAAGACCACAAACTTGACGCGATGCACGTCGATCTTCCTGCCCAGGCTCTCCTCCAGTTGTTCCAGAACAAAGTCCTTAAGATAGTCTTGACCGGTCAAGTCCGTCGAATAGGAAAGGAATACACCGGCCAGCACCGCAAGAGCGAGTAGGATCAGGAGCGCAAGCCGAAGACGGAACACACCACCCCCTTCAGACCTCGTACAGATGCCAGCATCTTACCGGATCAATCCCATGAAATCCATGAACTCAGCGTTCTATAAGGGGTTTCTCCATTCGCTTTCAAAGTTGGAGCGTCACCATCCATCGTGACATTGCGATCCTCCTGTAAGACGCAAAAACGGTCGCGAGGTAACCACAATTTTTGATATCGCGCCAGCGTGGGGCTCTCTTTCACTCCATTGGGCCCGCAGTTGACAGCAGCCGGACGATAGAACTACATGTGTATCATGGCTCTCCATGCTTTCGCCGGCAAACCGGCACCTCCTTCCACACTGGTGGATGTGCCGAGACTGTTATCCGCATACTGGACGGAGAAACCGGATGTCTCGGTTCGAGAACAGCGCGTGTCATTCGGTACATCCGGACATCGTGGCTCTTCCTTCAAATGCAGCTTCAATGAGAACCATATCGTGGCGGTGGCTCAAGCCGTTTGTGAATACCGGGCGACGCAACACGCGACCGGGCCGCTTTACGTTGGAAAGGACACGCATGCCCTCTCGGAGCCGGCCTTCGTGACCGTGCTCGAAGTCCTCGCGGCCAATGGCGTTCACGCTATCATCGATACAGATGAAGGGTTCACGCCTACACCGGTGATCTCGCACGCCATCCTGACTTTCAACCGTGGCCGTACCTCCGGTCTGGCCGACGGGGTGGTCATCACGCCATCCCACAACCCGCCCGAAGACGGCGGGATCAAGTACAATCCACCGCATGGTGGCCCCGCCGACACGCAAACGACCAAGTGGATCGAGGATCGGGCCAACGCTCTTCTCGCCGGTGCTCTCCAAGGAGTACGGCGTCTTCCGATTGAACAGGCTCGACGGGCATCGACTACCCATCGATGCGATTACATTGAAACCTATCTGAGTGACTTAAAAAATGTCATCGACATGGAGGTCATCAAGGCGGCGGGACTCAAGCTGGGGATCGACCCCCTCGGTGGATCCGGTGTGGCCTACTGGCAACCGATCGCCGAACGCTATGGATTGGATATCGAGGTCGTGAATCCGGCTGTCGATCCAACCTTTCGCTTCATGCCCTTGGATTGGGACGGCAAGATCCGGATGGACTGCTCGTCTCCCTATGCCATGGCCAATCTCATTGCACTGAAAGATCGGTTCGACGTGGCATTCGGCAACGATGCCGACAACGATCGGCATGGAATCGTGACGCGTTCGGGTTTGATGAATCCGAACCATTATCTCGCTGCCTCCATCGCCTACCTGTATGCTCACCGTCCCGGCTGGAAATCCGATGCCGGCATCGGCAAGACTTTGGTCAGCAGTAGTTTGATCGATCGCGTGGCAATCAAACTGAAACGGAGGCTCGTCGAAGTGCCGGTTGGGTTCAAGTGGTTTGTGAGCGGCCTGCTCGATGGTTCACTCGGCTTCGGCGGCGAAGAAAGCGCCGGTGCGTCGTTCTTACGACGAGATGGTTCCGTCTGGTCGACCGATAAGGACGGCATCATCATGAGCCTGCTGGCTGCTGAAATGACGGCGAAAACCGGACGCGATCCATCGCAGTCATACCAAGACCTCACGAAAGAATTGGGCGAGCCGGTCTATGAACGGATTGACGCACCGGCTACGCCGGAGCAGAAAGCCATTCTCTCCAAACTTTCGCCTGATCAAGTGAACGCAACAGACCTCGCCGGAGATCGAATTGTGGCGATGCTTACCAAGGCCCCGGGCAATGGCGCAGCTATCGGCGGCTTAAAGGTCGTGACCGAGAACGGCTGGTTCGCCGCCAGACCGTCGGGAACGGAAGATGTGTACAAGCTCTATGCGGAGAGCTTCAGAGGAAAGAATCACCTCAAGCGGATCCAAGTGGAAGCCCAGGCGCTCATCACAAGCGCGTTAGCCTCGCCGAGATGACACTCCTTGCGTCATGAACAAGCACGCTGCGCGCTGGTCCTTGCCGAAGCATGACTATTGGTCCACGCCGTTCGCCGACTCGCTACTGCAGCACCTGGACCTTCGACCAGGCCTGCGCATCCTCGATGTCGCTTCCGGCCACGGCATTCCCGCTTTCTATCTCACCGAGCAAGTCGGCTCGAGAGGACACGTGCTGGCAATCGACATCAGTCCCGGTCAGGTCGCCCGCGCAACAGCCATTCAAGGTTCCCAACTACCATGGCTCCGCTTTGAATGTCTGGACATGCGATCCCTGCCTCCTGATCTCCCGAGCTTTGATCGCATCACGGGCAATCTCTCCGTCATGTTTTTTCGCCCCAATCGGTTCGAAACTGTCGGTGGACTCGTCGATCGACTCAACCCAGGAGGTCAGCTCGTTCTCACTTTTCCGTCCTATGGGACCTTTGATTCACTGTGGCAGCGAGTGGATCACGCGATGATCCGGCAGGGGTTGAGCCAAGAACGAGCGCGTTTCCAAGCCTACCTGAACGAACGACCGTCGGCGCAAGACGGACGAGCTTGGCTCGAATCACTCAAGGTGGACCGCGTCGAGGCTGTGGAGTATCCGCTTGAAGTTGAGACGGGACCCGGCCAGGAGTTTCTCCATCATCCGCTGCTTCGTGGGGGCTTTCTTGACGACGTCTATGAATGTTTCGAGGACCAGCGCCGTGCGGAGGAATTCATGGTGAAACTATCTGAGGACGTCAAAAGCTTCACGCCGCTCATTGCGCAGCGCTGCGTTTTGTCCGGATGGGCAACAATTGGCTTTCATCCGAAGAGACTTGCTGCTCCGCATGATAGGAGCTGCGAACCAGTGGTCCGGATTCCACGTGGCTGAAACCCATCCCAAGCCCTTCTTCTTTGAGAGCAGCGAATTCGGAGGGCTCGTAGAACCGAGCTACCGGAATGTGGCCTCTGGTCGGCTGGAGATACTGGCCGATGGTGATGATGTCGCAATCCACCGCTCGGAGATCACGCATCACCTGACGAGCTTCGCCGAGCGTCTCGCCCATACCGAGGATCAGCCCGGATTTGGTCTTCATTCCATGTCGCTTGGCTCGGGCGAGTAGATCGATCGACCGCTGATATTTCCCTTGGGGTCTGATCGATGGGAAAAGCCTCCGGACGGTTTCAATATTGTGATTCATAATTTCCGGTTTCTCGGCACAGACGGTCGCAAGCGCTTCCTCATTGCCTTCAAAATCAGGAATCAACACCTCGATTGTACAGGTTGGATTCAGCCGTCTGGTCTGCCTAATCGTTTCCGCAAAGACTGCCGCCCCTCCATCCGGTAATTCGTCACGATTCACGGACGTGATAACCGCATGGCGAAGCCCGAGTGCTCGGATTGCTTCTGCAACCCGGCCTGGCTCATCCTGATCTACCGCGTGCGGTCGTCCCGTCTCTACCGAACAATAGTGACAACGTCTGGTACAGATATCACCAAGAATGAGGAACGTCGCCGTCCTGGCATTCCAGCATTCCCACCGATTGGGACAGTGGGCTTCTTCGCAAATCGTGTGGAGCTTGAGCCGTTCCATGGTCTGCTTGACGTCGAGATAATCCGGCCCGGTTTTCGCGGTGACTTTAAACCAGGAAGGAAGGCGACGACGGTCAGATGACGGCTGGGAGCCGGCGGATGATGGCTGATGGCCGGCAGTTCGGAGGTGATCGAGAGGAATAAAGCTCATGGTTCGTTACCCACTTACAGAAGGCTTGAACCAATTCTTTATTCTACCAAGGAGACCAGAGGACTGGGACTCAGCAGGGGGTGGATCCGGATATTCCACCCAGAGCTCCTGGGAACCCAGATAGACACCGTTGCGAAAACTCCGTTGAGTTTTCAACTGTCTGTAACCCTGGACATGCAATGATTGAATCAAAACTGTAAGGGCTTCGTCTTGGGTAGGACGCGTTTCGGTTACGATGCGAACGGTCTCATACCTCAAGATCGCTCGATAACCATCCTCGGCGCGTTCAAATTCGACCGGTCGGCTGAATCCACGTTCTCTATCATCCGACCCGGCAAGCTGATGTTTATCGAATCCTCCGTCCATCGTTCATGCTAAGGCTCGATAGACCGCCACCAAGTCACTCAACGCAATGGTCTTGTTCTTGAGTATGGCCCGTTCGGCCTGAATCGTCTCCCGCGCCTTCGTGTCGGCCGTACCGGCTTTGAGACAAGAAGCCCCCAGCGCCAGAATTCGGTCACATTCCTCGGTAAGTTTTTTCTTCACGACCGGATTGACCGACAAAATCTCCATAAGCTGCCGCCGTGTTTCATTGAGGTGTCCTTGAAGTTCGGAGTCCGGATAGCTCTTGCGAGCCGCTTCATCGAAGCATCGATCAAGATACTGGGCCAGAAAGACGTAGAGACGCACGAGCGCCGCAGCGATATCGGTCTGATCGTTCGGAGAAATGGCCATTCCCGTAGCCTTTCATTCGTTCGTTGATTTCACGTCGAATGTTTTCTAGAGCAATACCTTCACATCCTCCCCTTCGATCGTTACCTGATAGGCTTCCACCTTTGCGGATGGATTGTTCATGCAAGCACCAGTCGTGACATTGAACCGCCATCCGTGCCAGGGACAGGTAACGATAGCGCCTTCCAATTCTCCTTCTCCTAATGGTCCCTCTCGATGGCAGCAGGTATTGCTGATCGCGTGAATGGTCCCGTCCACATTGAATACCGCGACGGCCTTGCCATTCGCTTCGGCTACGATGCCATGCCCTGGCTTGATATCAGCGAGGCCCGCCACACGCACAAACTCCGCCATTCTTTTCCTCCAATGTGATGACTTTCAATTACTGCTGAAAGGTTGCTTGATCTTCTTAAGCAAACTATCGATGGAAGGCCCACTTTTCTCAGTGTCACCCAATTCTCCCATGATCCTCTTGGCAATGTCGCGAAAAGCCGCGGCTTGAGGAGATGCCGGATTGGCCACCACGATAGGATGACCGGTATCCCCTCCATCGCGAATAGCCGGATCGATTGGGATCCGTCCGAGGAACGGCACCCCAAGTTTTCCCGCGGCCCGCTCCCCTCCACCATGAGAAAAAATCTCCGTCCGCTCACCGCAATGCCCACAGACAAAGTAGCTCATGTTTTCGACGATGCCCAGAAGCGGAACATTCACCTTCTGAAACATCGCCATGCCTTTGCGAACGTCGTAGAGCGCGACTTCTTGAGGCGTGGTCACAGTGATCGCCCCAGCTAACGGAACCATCTGCGACAAGGAGAGCTGCACATCGCCGGTGCCGGGCGGTAAATCGATCAGCAGATAGTCCAACTCACCCCAGAGCACGTCTCGGAAAAAAGCTTGCAGGTATTGATGGACCATCGGACCGCGCCAGACGAGCGCGGTTTCCTCCGGCACGAGAAATGCCATGGAAATCAGCTTCACCCCATGATTTTCGACGGGCAAAATCTTGCCCTCTTTCTGCTCCGGTCCGGTGGTACTCCCCATCATCATGGGGATATTGGGACCATAGAGATCGGCATCCAGCAATCCAACCTTTACACCGGTGAGCGCCAATGCACAGGCCAAGTTTGCCGCGACGGTGGACTTGCCGACTCCACCTTTGCCGCTACTCACCGCGATCACATGTTTCACGCCGGGGATCAGATTATCTTTTGCTTGGGGCTGCTGTGCCCCATGACCGTGTTCGTCAGCCATATCGATATCTCCTGCTTGTGATTCCCACTGCGCCAAAGAGAGAACGCGTATCCTTGATCCAGCACGGATCCAGCACGTACGTGCGCTACATCAGCATCATAAGCGATGAGAGACGCGAAATGATATGGGTCGGTCGGGCCATTATCCATGTGGCCTACTGGGGAAGCTCAGTACGAGGTATACTGTGTCAGGAGTATCGATGACTACCGTACCCTCCCCGCTCGAGCCGGCCATCCTTCGTATCGGCGAACAACTTGCCCGGCTCTCCGCCGGTCTCTCACCGTCTATTTTTGATAGCCGATGGTGGTCCCAGTCGGCCATCAATTTGGCGATGAAGGATGCATCGTTTAAGACCAGGTTGTTCCACTTCATCGATGTCCTTCCGGTTATTCAGGACGATGAACGAGTCGTCTCACTCGCCGAAGAATACTTTGGCCGCGAGAGTCATGAATTATTCGGACTTCAATGGGGTTTGAAGGCTCTGACGGCAACGAGCTTCGGGGCGCGCCTGACCGGCAAATCGATCCGGAAGCAAATCGAACAGATGGCGACGACGTTCATTGCCGGAGCCTCGATTGATGAAGCGGTTCCGGCCCTGTCGCAGTTATGGAAAGACGGACGTGCATGGTCTGTCGATCTGTTGGGTGAAGCCACCATCAGCGAACAGGAGGCCGACCACTATCGGGACCAGTGCCTGCACGCGTTGAAGGAACTCGGCCGGGCCGCCGCGACATGGGCTCCCGCTGTCCTGCTCGAACGCGACCACTTGGGACCGATCCCGCGTGTCCAGCTCTCGCTCAAGATCTCGGCGCTCTCATCTCGCCTGGACCCCATCGACCCCGATGGAAGTTACGAATCGGTCGCCGCGCGACTCCGCCCGCTGGTGGACCTGGCCCAGTCGCTGCCGGCCGGATTGATTTTTGACATGGAGGAGGCGGAGACCAAGAACCTGATCCTCCATATTTTCAAGCAGCTCTTTGCAGAACCGGCCTATCGAGCTTATCCCTACGCTGGAATCGCACTGCAGGCCTATCATCGAGAAACTGAACGCGATGTGCAGGACCTGGTGGCGTGGGTACGGGCACGCCATGCGCCCGTCACGATCCGACTGGTCAAGGGTGCGTACTGGGATTCGGACACGGTCCGATATCGGCAAGCGGGCTGGCCGGTTCCCCTGTATGAACACAAAGCCGAAACCGACATTCGGTACGAGCGATTGATTCCAACGCTGTTGAAACACTCCGAGCTTATCCGTCCCGCGTTCGGCACGCACAATCTTCGCACGTTGGCTGCCGTCGAAGCCCATGCCAATGCGCTAGGTCTTCCTCCGGAAGGACGGGAGTATCAAATGATCTTCGGCATGGCCGAGCCGTTCCAGCAAGCCATGGTCAAATTGGGTCGCCGTGTTCGCTTATACAGTCCCGTCGGCCGTCTGCTTCCCGGCATGGCGTATCTGGTCCGGCGGCTTTTGGAAAATACGTCGAACGAATCGTTCCTCAAAAAAGAATACGTCGAGTCGCAGCCGTTGACCCGGCTCCTCGCCCCGCCGACCGTACCGACACCACTTCACCAGGCCGCAAGGGACGGCGTAAAGATTTTTCGCAACGAACCGCACAGCGACTTTTCATGGATGGAGGTACGGCAAGCCATGCAGGCCGGTCTTGAATCGGTTCGGCCTCAGCTGGGCCGACAATGGCACGGTGGTGCATCCGGCATCAGACTCACCGGCCCATGGCTGGAATCCCGGAACCCCTGTAGACCGACCGAACTCGTAGCCAAGGTCCAAAGCGCAGCGATATCCGATCTGGACCACATCATCGAACAGACGCGCAAGCAATGGGACCATTGGCGACGGTACGCTCCAGAGTCACGGGCTGAAGTCCTGCGCAACGCTGCGTCTGAAATGAGCCGTCGCCGCTTCGAAATTGCGGCCTGGGAAATCTTCGAGGTCGGCAAGCCTTGGCGGGAGGCCGACGCCGACGTCGCCGAGGCGATCGACTTCCTCCGGTACTACGCCGATGAAATGGAACGTCTGGCTCGGCCGATGCGATTAGGCCACAGCCCGGGAGAACTCAACCAGCGCACCTATGAACCGCGCGGGGTGACCGTCGTCATCGCACCATGGAACTTCCCGCTCGCCATTCCCACCGGGATGGTGTCGGCGGCACTCGTGACCGGCAATCCGGTCCTCTTCAAACCGTCGGAACGATCCCCCGGTTTGGGAACGTTGATGACGGACATCCTCATACAAGCCGGTGTACCGGCCGGTTGCTTGATCTGCCTCCCCGGTGGACCGGAGATCGGACAAGCACTGGTCGCGCATCCTCATGTCGTGACGATCGCATTTACTGGATCGAAGACCGTGGGGCTTCGCATTTTGGCCGAAGCATCACGGGTGAGTCCGGAACAACAGATGGTCAAACGCGTGATTGCTGAAATGGGAGGAAAGAACGCCATCATCGTCGATGAGACGGCGGATCTTGACGAAGCGATCACCGGCGTTGTCGCGTCATTCGTCGGCTATGCGGGCCAAAAGTGCTCGGCTTGCTCCCGTGTCATCGTGCATCGCGCCGTCTACGACCCATTCGTGTCTCGCCTCCGTGAAGCCGTGCTGAGCGTGGTGGTCGGTGATCCATCACAGCCTGGGACTCACATGGGACCGGTGATCGATGCTCGAGCCCAGACAAGTATCCAGAAGTACATTTCACTCGGTCACGAAGAAGGCCGGCTTCTGGTACAAGGATCCGTGGAGAAGAACGGATATTTCGTCGGTCCGGCGGTGTTTGTCGATATCCAATCGCATCACCGTCTGGCACAGGAGGAGATCTTTGGGCCGGTGTTGTCGGTCATGAAGGCGGACAGTTTTGCCGATGCGATCCGCTTCGCCAACGGAACCGACTATGCGTTGACGGGAGGGGTCTATACCAGGAGTCCCGCCAATCTCGCGATGGCTCGTGAGCAGTTCGACGTCGGAAATTTATACCTAAACCGACCGATTACCGGTGCCCTCGTTTCTCGTCAACCCTTCGGCGGGCATCGGTTCTCAGGGGTAGGATCGAAGGCGGGCGGGGAAGACTATTTGGCTCAATTCATGACCGCCAAAGTCGTGAGTGAGAACACCCTTCGGCGGGGATTCGAATCGACTCAGTGAGGCCTTTGCCGCTTTGATGTCGTATTCTTCGAGTTCTTCTATGATTTCCGTGACCACACCGCGGTCTTCCTTGATGGCGGACAATTCCTGTCGTTCGGCATACTTGACCAGACCGACCCCCTTGGCAAACCAAGCCGTCATCACGTCGATTCCGGAGACCGTGCGGCGGCTTTCGGACAAGTGGATCTTCATGTTCATCCGTGCTTCGACTTTGATGGCATCCTGAAATGTCCCGGCCGGGACGGTGATGGTTTCTCGCCCTATCACTTTGCTCCACCCCTGGGCATCGACCTTTTCATCAATTTGGTCACGATCCATATCGCTGCCGAAATCAACACCCGATCGGTCGAACTGCTGAAAAGTGGACGGGATTCTCAGGGGAAATCGGAAAATCTGATAGGGGGTGATTTGCTTCTCCAACGGCGTCCCTGGTTCCGACCCGTAATAGACGATGCCGACCGCGTCACGTCGATAAAAACTATCCGACGGTCCGTGATTTCCCGGATTCGTGTCATGGAACACCGTTACGGTCACTCCATTCATCCGCTTGGTTCCCGTGACCGTCGATACATTCGCAAAAAACTTCAGGTCGATGGATTGAAGCGGCCCCTCGTTGATCTGGCCGCGGTAGGTCCATCGGCTTCCGACCGTATCGGGGAAATATTCCTCAGACTTTGAAATTGTCACCGGCTCTTCGGCACCGCCGACCACAGACCACAGGGGTAGTCCCAAGAGCACACACACTCCCCCCGTCACGATCATCCGTCGCATATCACATGTAAGCCTTCCCATTGTCCGAACTCCCAATACAACAATTTGACGGTACCATAGGAGTCATGAAACCAGCAAGCCGAGAGGCGCCTGGTTTTGATACGTGCTTGTCATCGCCAGTTTCTCACCGCATAATTCTCTTCGATATGGAATCCTCCTTCTCATCCCGACCTGCCGAGGCTCGACCGACGAAACCGTCCGATCGTCCGGCAGTCCTCATTACCGGGGCCTCCGGAGGCATCGGTCGCGCCATCAGCCAAGGGTTCGGGAGAATCGGATGGTACGTGGGAGTTCATTACTATCGGAACAAATCGGCGGCCGAAGCAACCCTGGACGGCGTTCTAGAGGCAGGTGGGATCGGCGACGTGTATCATGCCGACATTCGGGAAGCTGACTCCGTTCGACGCATGGTCGACCGATTCTCCAACAGCACTTCCGGTCCATTGGCAATGATCTGCAACGCCGGCATCGGGCAGAGCGATCTGCTCGTCCGCCACTCGGACGACATTTGGGATAACGTCATCGCCTCGAATCTCACGGGAACATTTCACTCCCTGCAAGCGATCGCACCTTCCCTGCTTGTTCGTGGAGGAGGTTCCATTCTTATCATCGGTTCCCACACGGGATTTCACGGAGCGACCGGCCAAAGTGCGTATGCGACCTCAAAAGCCGGCCTGATCGGGCTCGTCAGAACGGCCGCACTGGAATGGGGACCGCACAATATTCGGGTGAATCTCCTGCTGCCTGGGTGGCAGAAAACTGACTTGACGGAAGGCATATTTCCCTCGGATAAAGGATGGCTCGATCATGCGCTGCGCCGGCCGCCGGCAATCCAAGAGGTGGTCCGTACCGTCGTGCACATGGCTCAACTCAAGGATGTATCGGGTCAAGTGTGGAACTGCGATAGCAGACACCTTTGAACGACGAACTCAAGTCCATGCGATCAACAGGCGGATCCCCTCCATGACCCACGGAATCTTCATCACCGGCACCGATACGGCTGTTGGAAAAACTTTGGTCTCAGCCGCACTCGCCTTTCATCTCACGAAGCGGGGACTGACCGTCGGCGTGATGAAACCGATCGAAACAGGGATTTCTCCGGCCAAGGAAGCTCAGTCCGATGCCGCACGACTACGATCCATCATTGGGAGTGAAGAGCCATTGGGAGCGATCCGTCCCTACTCGTTTGAACTACCGGTCGCCCCGCTTGCCGCAGCCCAGTCCGAAGGACAGACCATCAATCCAGACACCGTCAAAAAAGTCTATCGTCTCTTAGCCGGCCGGTATGACTGCATGGTCGTGGAAGGAGTCGGTGGGGTACATGTTCCGATCACTGCGAAGATGACTGTAACAGACTTGATCAAGCAATTACGCCTTCCCGTCGTGGTGGTCGGACGATCGGGGTTGGGAGGCATCAATCATGCCTTGCTCACGATTGAGGCCCTTCGCCGAAAACGGATCTCCATCGTCGCCCTGGTCTTGAATCGCACCCACTCGGTTCGATCGGCCCTTTCGCGCATACAGGAACGCACGACCCTCGAGATCCTTCGCAAACAGGCCGGCGTCCCGGTGCTGGGCCCCCTCCCCTATGAGCCAGGCATGCCAGGCCGCTTCCGTCCCTCGGTCATACATGTAGCCCGATCCGCCGCGCTCACGAACCTTGCGAAACTGCTGCTGAGATCCGCGAGACGACGTCACTGACAGCCTGCGAAATGTCCGGAGCATTGAGAATCGTAGAGATCATCGCCACGCCATCGGCTTCCGCACGAATCACGTCTCCAACCGATTCCAGGGTGATCCCACCAATGGCAAAGATCGGCAACGACGTCAGTGATCGGATCGCTCGGAGTCCTTCCAGTCCAACGATCGGATCATGGTCCAACTTTGATCCAGGCGTGAAAATCGGACCAAAGCCAAGGTAATCGGGTCCGCCGGCAGTCGCCGCCAATACCTGTTGAGGATTATGTGTTGAGATTCCGATCAGTTTGTTCGGTCCCATTATCTTGCGAGCAAGGTTGAGTGGCAAATCTCCTTGCCCCAGATGCACTCCATCGGCATCTACCGCGAGCGCTAGATCACAACGGTCATTGACGATGAATGACACACCCCACTCATGGGCGATCTTCCTGAGGGGCAACGCCTTCGCATAGGCCTCCTTCATCGAGGCGGTCTTGTTCCGGTACTGGAAAAGCTTGGCTCCGGCGTTGGCAGACGCTTTCAGCACATCATGAAGCGGGCGTCCCGGATTCACAGAGGGATCGAGGATCACATAGAGACCGGACAATGACGGCAGCGCCGACTTCTGATCTCTTGAGACCGATCCCATGTCAATTCCGTTTGGCACGTTCCAATGCTTTTTGTTTGACGATACGGAAATGGGTGATCAATTCTTGCCGCACGACCATCGCGATCAACCAATCCGGCGCGAGCGAGTTGGGTTCAACGGTCAGCTCAAAATCCGCGCGTGTCTGATCTCCTTCCCCGGCCGGCTGCAGCTTCCACACTCGATGATAGCGCTTGAAGTCACCCGCTTTCAGATCCGTCACCAAACCACCGTTCGGCAATACTCTGGATTCGGTCACCAACCGACGTTCACCGGGCATCACGGGATGGTCGATACGAAGATCGATCGTGGCAACCCCATCCTGGACGTTCATTTCAGCCACTCTCATACGAACCTCGAAGAGGTCGGGCCAATGGGCGTAGTCGGACAAGAGTTCCTGTATGATGTCGGGTTTGGCCGGGAAGAACGGATGCGCCGTCGCGCGAACACCGCCGCCAGATTCCGCCTTCACCTCCAATCCATCCGTATCGGCCGCTGCCGCTCTCCATGATCCCGATACCGCAACACCTGACGGACCCTGCACGGCGAGCAAAAGCAGGACGGCCAGCCGGAATCCCCGCGGTTTACCCGACGATCGCATCCAGCAGCCGCTGGTGAATCTTCCGAACCCGTTCAAGTTGGCCTTTGGCGGGAAAGCGTTCATAGAAACCCTCGGCGCGGAACTCCTTCGCCAGCGTCGCCCAGGGCTTGACGATCTCGGCAAACGGTTGATGCGAGCGTTGCTCGTCCCAGTCGCTGATGAGCTTGCGATCCACAATCAGATCGTCCAGGACGCGAATCAACGCCTTGAGTGTCACATCACGGGTAAACATATAGCGGTCATTCTGCCCCCAGACGTCCCCCATGACGTCCTTGACTCCCTTCAGGTAGTCGCGCACCAACGCATAGCAGCGATCAGCCTTCATGCCCAGATGGGACTCGATCCATCGCTTGTGAGCCGTCACAACTTTCAGCAGCTCATTAAAGACTTCGGACTGCAGGATCCATTTCTCCTGCTTGCTCCGTCCTCCCAGGCGATTGATCTTGTACTGCAACGGAGAGTCCGATTCACCATAGAGAAGATTGACGACCTTCGCGGTGAATTTCTTTTCCGGACTTTCCCACGACACCTTTTCATAGAGGTCAACCAGGTGAGACCGGTTGATCCTCGTATGGGTGGAGTTGATGATGACGAACATCTCGGTGGCAAAGTCGGCGCTCCTTCCGTCGAACAGCAGGCACGGCACCTCGACCTGCGCGCTTTGCTCCGGATGTTTTTCATGGAAAAAGTGCAGTCCCGCAAGTCGATGTTGCCCGTCGATGACCAGGTACTTTCCTTTCGGCTCGCTCAAGTGGCCGATCGAATCCGAGTTGTCGGCCTTTTGGAAGCGCAGTGTTTCATCTGTAAAGAGCAGCACCGTCCCGGGAATCATCGGTTGAGCCACGACGGTCTCATAAAAATTGACGATCTGCTTGATCTTCTGCCGATTCAAGACCCGTTGGAATCCCTTCTCGCTCCGTTCGATTCCCGCGATAAACCGCGCGACTTCATCATGTTCAGAAATCTTGGCCTGCGTGATCTCTTCGCCTTCGAAATAGTAACGGCTGGTGAATCGGACCTTCTGCAAGAGCTCACCGGCCTGGTACGCAATGAAATAGAACGTGCCCTCTTTTTGTGTGATCCGCGTCGCGAGCATGGAGCCTCCATTTGGTGTGAATAGAAGCTGGCGGGTGGATTCTACGCGGCCCGCTCCATGGCCGCAAGACAAAGACTGTGTTACCATCCCGACCATGGGGATTCGACGTAAGGCCGGTGGTTTTTTGATTGTCTTGCTCTGGACCCTGCTCATTCTTCCCTTCGGCACCACGGCGCAGGAAGTGGAGGAGTCCGGAGCCACCACGGAGTTGTCGTGCAGCTTTTCCATGGAAAAAGGTGAAACCGGACGCCCCTGCCACGTTCCGTTTCCACAAGGATGTCTCGTCGCCACCATACCCGGCACCAAGCAACCCTGGACCACGATCTCGAAAGGCGGACGAACCCAATGTCGGTTCGATGAAACGGAGAGCGACTGGAAGTCGAATATCGTCGGGACCTGCGACCGATGCCAATCGGTCCGATGCTCGGCCCACTTCAGTGTCCGCTTTGATTGCTCCGCCCGGCACTGAACGCTGTTGTATCCCATGTCCATCACGGAGGCAATCAAACAAGAAGCCCGTGCGCTGGGATTCGATGCGGTCGGGATTACGCGGATTTCCAGCGATCCTTCTCGGTCGGCCGTCGGTGACCGGGAAAGCAGATCCGCTCCACTTTCCTCAAATACGGCATCTCAAAGCCTCTTCAACCGTCTCACGGAATGGCTCCGACGGGGCTATCACGGCACCATGGCATGGATGGAACGAAACCCGAATAAGCGTGCCGATCCGGGCGAAGTATTGCCAGGCTGTCGCTCGATCATCTCATTGGGAATCAACTATCTTACCGAGCACCGTGCCGACGAACGGCCGGGCTACGGCCGTATAGCCCGGTATGCGTGGGGACGCGACTATCACAAGCTGTTTGATTCCAAACTCAAGCAACTGGAACAGATGATTCACAAGGTCGCCCCCGACGTGAAAACCCGTTCGTACGCCGACACCGGCCCCATCATGGAGAAAGCCTGGGCTGAGCAGGCGGGTTTGGGCTGGATCGGGAAACATTCCAATCTCGTATCAGCCGAGTACGGTTCCTGGCTGCTGTTGGGAGAAATATTGACCACGTTGGAGCTGGAAGCCGACGAGCCAGCGACCGATCTCTGTGGCAGCTGCACCCTTTGTATTCAAGCGTGCCCAACGAAGGCGATCGTTCAACCCTATGTGGTGGATGCCACCCGTTGTATTTCCTATCTGACCATCGAACTGCGCGACGATGAGACCGCCGTTCCACACGAGCTGCAAGCAGGTATGGGAAACAAGATTTTCGGCTGCGATGATTGCCTTGACGTGTGTCCGTTCAATCTCCGCGCCGAACCGACTCGAGAAAGCGCCTTTCAGCCGTCGAGTTGGGCCCTCTCCCCCGACCTCTATCAACTTTCCACGCTGGATGAGGCGACCTTCGCGACCATATTTCAACAAAGCCCGATTCGGCGTGCAAAGCTCCATGGGTTTCACCGGAACGTCGCTATCGCGCAACGCAATCTCAAACGCTCGTAACCCTTCGGACCTTCGCCTTCGAGTATCACTGATCATCCTCCGTAATGAGCCGAACACCTCCTTCCCTCTCCACCTCTGCAAGTCCCACGACCATGCCGGGAAGTTCCTCCGCCAAGAACAACGACATAGCGTCTGATCGAGGAGGCGATCTTATGTCTCGCACTTCGCTCTAGCTCTTGTGCATCACAATGCTACAGGCGCATTCATAGATCGCTTCGGTGTGAATCGGTTTGGATACAGTACGTGTATATTAGCCGCTTGAAACATGAAATAGATATTTTTCCCATCGAACCCTTAGGCCTCAGCAAAGGCTTGAACAGTCTGATAAATCACTTCACTTCGCACTGGAGCGATTGTTTCCATTCTGAACAGCAATATAGGCGGCAGGGGAGGTATGCATTGTGCTTAACACCATGGCAATGACCTCATGCTCGTGCGGCAAGGCCATACGGACCCAGCTGACACGCAATAAAATTTTTTCTTTGTATTTTTTCTACGGAATTTGGTAGATAGTTGACCCGGCGTCTGCTTGATGAGTGGTGGGGGGCATGATTCGCCGTGCTCATCAGTGCAGCGTCTCTTTTCCATACAATCTAAAGGGAGGCTACTATGCAGAGGTTTCGTGTACTCACATTAACCCTCGGACTCGGCGTCCTCTTGGGAGCCAGCGGGTGTATCACGATGCCCGGATCCGCGGGGGCCAAGGTCCACGATGTCACCTTCACGGCGACGGAATCGGAAATCGTCATCGACGGGAACGGGACGAAGTACAAGGCCTGGACCTTTAATGGGCAGATGCCGGGCCCAGTCGTCCGGGTCACCGTAGGGGATACGGTCAACTTCACCCTCGTGAATCCCTCGACGAACGCCTTGGGCCATTCGATGGACTTTCATGCAGCCGAGCTCGATTTCTTGAAGAACTACAGAGAGATCAAGCCAGGCGAGACGATCAAGTATACGTTCGTCGCGAAGAAGCCTGGCGTGTTCTTCTATCACTGCGGAGCACCGCCGATGATTCAGCACGTGGCCCGCGGCATGTTCGGCGCGATCATCGTTGATCCGAAAGACGCGAACGCGTGGCCAAAGGCCGATCGGGAATTTGTCCTGGTGCAATCCGAATTGTGGAAGAACCCCGATAACGTGCAGGCGATGTTCGATCGGAAGTTCGACCACACGATCTTCAATGGCGGCGTCTTCAAGTATCATCCCTTTTTCCCGGGATCGGAACCGTTGGAAGTCAAGGTCGGTGAACGGGTACGAATTTATTTCGTGAACGCCGGGCCGAACGAGTTCTCTGCGCTCCATCCAATCGCCGAAATCTGGGACAATGTCTATGAGAGCGGCAACCCGGCCAACAAATTCACGGGGGTCCAAACCTATGTGGTCGGTCCGGGCAGCGCCGCCACATTCGATATGATCGTTGATGAACCAGGAGCCTATCCGGTCGTGACCCATTCCTTAACGAGCGCCCTCCGAGGTGCGATTGCAGTGGTGATCGCCAACAAGGAACCCAAGAAGTATGACAACTTGATGCCGCTCACCCCCTGGAACCCATAATCACTCAGCGGGAAAAAAGACATCATGCAGTCATATTATTTTACACACAAAGGAGCAGACGAGATGACAATCAGCAAGAAGATCGTGTGTACGGCTGTCGCAGTAGCGGCAGCATGGACATTGAGCAGTGCCCCTTCTTTTGCCGCGGACCGGTCGCTCTATGAGCGGCTTGGCGGACAAGGCGCTATCCAAGCCGTCGTCACCAAGTTCATCGCCAACGTGGGCGCGGACAAGCGCATTAATGGCTTTTTTGCCAATGCTGACCTCAAGAAGCTCAATCGGCTCTTGGTCGAGCAAGTGTGTGCGGCGAGCGGCGGCCCCTGCACCTACACCGGTCGAGACATGAAGACGACCCACAAAGGCATGAAGATCACCACTGCCGCTTTCAACGCGCTCGTGGAGGACCTGGTCAAAGCACTGGATACCTTCAACGTCCCAGAGAAAGAGAAAGGTGAATTGCTCGCCGTCCTCGGGCCGATGAATAAAGACATCGTCGAAGTTCCTTAAGGATTCGCAGTGGTGAACACTGCGGTAGCCTCAAGCTAGTCTCTCCCCGGCCCGGACCTTGGAGGTCCGGGCCGGGGAGGTCCTCATGTTGGTAGACCAGCCTTCACGCCTGCTTCAAATCCGATCACGTTCCACGCCGCATGGGCGCTGCCACTGAGGACAATATCGTGTTATCATATGTACGGAAATTTGTGCCTCCGGACGCGCAGCGAGAGCGGCCATCTGGCAGGGACATCAGTGGTAATCACCAAGGAGGAACCATGAGAGGGAAGCGTGTAGTTAGGACGGTGTGTAGCTTGGTCGCCGTGGCCTTATGGAGTACGGCTGGATGGGCCGCTCCGGAGGCCGATCCGTTGAAGCCGCGTGTCCCGGACGCTGAACGTGGAGAGGCACGAAAGATGAAGATTCCGATGGCCGTGACCCCCGACGTCATCGCCAAGGGCAAGGAACTCTATGAAGGCAAGGGCACCTGCGCGAACTGCCACGGACAGACCGGTGCGGGTGACGGCGCCGGTGGCATGTTGTTGTCTCCCGGCCCCCGAAACTTCACGAACTGCAAGTTCCACAAGAAACGAAATGACGGAGAGCTTTTCTGGGTCGTCAAGAACGGGAGCCCCGGTACCGGTATGCCCGCCCTGGTGAAAGGAGGCGTGCTCACAGAGGAAGAAGCCTGGACCATCATTGCCTACGA
Source organism: Nitrospira sp. SG-bin1 (assembly GCA_002083365.1). Taxonomy (NCBI): domain Bacteria; kingdom Pseudomonadati; phylum Nitrospirota; class Nitrospiria; order Nitrospirales; family Nitrospiraceae; genus Nitrospira; species Nitrospira sp. SG-bin1. The sequence goes on from LVWS01000022.1 coordinate 79,719, forward strand.
ACGAACTTTCTGTACCGACAAGGAATAGCGGTTGGGATTTGTCGCCTCACAGCGAGCAGTCGGTCGATACCTTCGACTGACTGCTCGGGTTCCCATCCCCATTGAACCTCAACTCGGCGCCGTACGCTAAGCATTCCCAAGACAGCCCAAACCTATTCGCCAAGAACACTACATCTTGCTCTGATCTTCCCCCACAGGACCAGAAGGAGCCTCAAGATCTTTGACTGTCGGCGAACAGATCTCTGGCTACTTCCCTCTTTCTTCCCCATGGAAAGAGGTGTAAGCTAACCACAGTTTTGATGGTTCCGGAGGAGGCTAAGCCAAGGAGCGCTCCAATGAACCTTCAGACATTTCTCCTGGTCTCCACAGACTCCGACCTCAAGAAGCTCCTCCAAGAAGTCTCGCCGCAGGCCAGCATCCATACCGCACATCGGGTCTCGGAAGCACTCTCACTCTGGTCCGAGATATTCCCAACGCTGGTCGTGGGCGAAGGAAATCAGCACACGCTGGCACCCTTACTGGAGTATGCCCGCCAAACACCCCAGTCCCCGCCCGTACTAGTGATTGGGGATCGTCATTCCATCAAGGATGCGGTCGCGCTCGTGAAGGCCGGTGCCGCCGATTACTTGACAAAGCCGATTCCACGTGAAGATTTACAGATGACCATCACTCGAATACTTCATCAGCCTAGCCCGGTCCTCCCGTCTTCGCCACGACACGATCCCTTTGCATCCATTATTAGTGTCTCGCCGCAAATGAATCTCATGAAGCAGCTCGCCAAAGAAGTGGCTTTGACCGATGCGACGGTCTTGATCACCGGTGAAAGCGGAACCGGCAAAGAACTGTTCGCGGAAGCCATTCACTCCTACAGCCCAAGAGCCACCGGCCCGTTGATCGCACTGAATTGCGCCGGCATCCCTGAAAATCTGTTGGAGTCCGAATTATTCGGCTACGAATCGGGGGCCTTTACCGATGCCAAACGGGCAAAGCCGGGACGATTCCAAATAGCCGAGGGGGGGACGCTCTTTCTTGACGAGATTGGCGAAATGAGTCCGACCGCTCAAGCCAAACTTCTGCGTGTCTTAGAACATCATACCATCGATCCGTTGGGCGATACCCGCAGCCACAAGGTGAACATCCGTATCATCGCCGCGACGAATGAGGATCTGCTCGCGCACATCAAGACCGGCCGTTTCCGTCTGGACCTGTACTATCGGCTGAATGTCTACCAGCTTCGCATTCCGCCCCTTCGTGAACGGTTGGAGGATATCGAACCGATTCTTCTTATTTTTTTGGAGCGGGCCAAACTGGAGCGCGGATGCCGCATCCGGGCCATCGCACCGTCGGCTCTTGCCGTCCTTCGAAACCATGACTGGCCCGGCAACGTCCGTGAACTTCATAACATGGTGGAGTGGTTGACCATCACGTGTAAAGAAGAGGTCATTCAACCGGTTCATTTACCGGCCTCCGTGAAAGTTCCCACCACAATGGACGTTCAGCGGCTGGAGCCCAAGCCATCGTTGCTGGCCTTTGGCCTCTCGTTTCAGGACATGGAAAAGCGCTTGCTGGAAGAAGCCTTGCAAAAGTCTTCGGGCAATGTCTCGGAAGCGAGCCGACTCCTCAAGATGACCAGGAACACGCTGCGCTACCGCATGGCCAAGTACCATCTCCAGTAAGCGAAGAGGCTAGTGTATGAGCGACATCGTGCATGAGAGTCGGCAGGGCTTGGTATCATTGCACGTACAGTTTCGGTCCTTCGTCATCGCAGACCGCTCACTTGACCTTGAGCATGATTCATGAGTCGTATTGGTTTCGCCATCCTCACGAGTCTCCTCACTCTGCCGTGCGCGTGCGCGTCCATCAATCCACCCTTGCCTGCGCCACCGGGCAGCCACGTCATCGCCGCCCGGCACAACGACGACGGCATCGTCCACTATGAGATGGGCCACTGGTCGATCGCCAAGGATCACTTCATGTCTGCGCTCGAGGCTGACCCGAATCTCGCAGAGGCTCACTTCAATCTTGGTCTCGCACTCAACAAACTGAACCTTCAGTCCGAAGCCACCGCTCATTTCAAAAAAGCGGCGGAGCTGGCGCCGGCCAACAACGCCATCGTCCAGTCCGGCGCCTATCGCAGCCACACTACTCCGCCTTCACCATCCAGCTACGGCACGGGCGGGTATGGGGAAATGGGGTATTAGTGCCGGGCAGACAGGTTCAATCATGATCGTGCGTGACCACATGACGCACGATCATCGGCGTAACGCCCGCGCCACCTGTGACCTGACGCTCACGACTGCTTGACATACCAGGCGATCCCGCCACACAGTTGCCGCTTGATCGACATCCCCTTTCATCGTGGATATACACTCGTTCAATGTCCGTCGTGCCTCAAGATTTCTTGAGAACGGTCCGATAGCACTTACCGGAGGATTTCGACTGAGCCTGAGTTCACCATGGAAAAGCGGATCGGAATAGACGAATTGCAGCCGGGGATGCGGATCGAAAAACTTGATCGGTCCTGGCTGAGCACCCCGTTTTTTCTGCACAAGATGACGATCACCTCGCGCCAACAGATCGCGCAATTGAAAGCCAGTGGCGTGCAAACCCTGATCGTGAATTTCGATGTGGAGGAAGTGGAACAGGAGCCGGCATTGCAGCCGCCCGTCGCGGATGAAACGATGTCGACGCCTAACGAAGCGAGATCCATTCCGCCTCTCGTTCCATTCGACGAGGAGCTGCCTGCTGCGAGAGCTGTGTATCAGGCGGCCAAAATGGTCATTCAGGATGCCATGCATGACGCGAGGCTTGGTCGAGCCATCAACGTCGAGGCCGTGAGAATGGTGGTATCCGACATGACTGACAGCGTCTTCCGTAATCCCGATGCCTTGTCCAGCCTCTCGAGACTCAAGCGATTCGACGAATATACCTTTTACCATTCCGTCAACACCGCGCTGCTGGCCATGTCCCTCGGGCGGAGCCTAGGGTTCGACCGGTCGGCGTTGCACTTGGCCGGGGTGGGAACGCTGTTGCATGACATCGGCAAGATGAAAATCCCTCTGGAAGTCCTGAACAAGCCCGGACGCTTCGAGGCCCATGAGATGGAGATCATGAAACAGCACGTGCTCAGGGGCGTCGAAGTCCTGTCGCACACGACCGGCCTGGGAGAGTCGTACATTCAGCCGGCCTTGGAACATCACGAACGGGTGAACGGGGCCGGTTACCCGCACCAGCGCACCCAGCAAGACATCAGTCAGTTCGGCTTGATCACCGCCGTCGTGGATATCTACGACGCCATGACGAGCGATCGGTGCTACCACAAGGGAAAGCCTGCCCATGAAATCCTCCAGCTCCTCTATCGTCTCTCGCTCGAAGGCCATCTCGATTCAACGCTCGTCCAACGATTCATCCAAGTCGTGGGGGTCTATCCGGTCGGGTCTGTCGTGGAATTGAATACGGGGGAGACCGGCATTGTGAAACAAATCAACCATCAGGCCCCGCTGGCGCCGGTGGTGCTCCTCGTAAAAAGCGCCGGCAATACCTTGCTCTCACGTCCGCACGAGCAAGATCTCTCCCAACAGACAGGAGCGCCCCATCGAAGCATCACGACCGTCTTGGCTTCTCAACAAGCAGGCATCGATCCCACCATCTACCTCGACAAACAAGCAGCATGACGTTCCTTGCATCTTCATACCGATCTCCTTGACCTTCTCCTTCCTGCACCTAACGGCTTGAATCTCAAGATTTGTCGCAGCTGGTCCGATATCGCATATGGGAGGACCCGCCCTACCCCGATACCGTCATGAAAAAACGGATCACGATCAACGAATTACAGCCGGGCATGCTGATCGAGAAGCTGGATCGGTCTTGGCTCGATACGCCGTTTTTTCGCCACAAAATGACGATCACCTCAATCGCACAGATCGCCCAGCTCAAAGCCTGTGGCGTTCGGACGCTGGTCGTCAGTATTGATGAAGAGGAAGCGGAGCCGGAACCGGTCTCGGAGCCGGACATCGCCACTGATCCCGTGCTCACGGCAGCGGATGAAGCCGCATCCGCGCCACTGGTGGCCTCATTCGAAGAAGAGTTGCCCTCTGCCAGGCAGGTATATCAGGCGGCCAAAACGATCGTGCAGAACGCCATGCACGACACAAGACTCGGCCGGGCGATCAACATGGATGAGGTGAATCGGGTTGTCGCCGACATGACGGAGAGTGTGTTTAGGAATCCCGATGCCCTTACCAGCCTGACGAGGCTGAAGAAGTTCGATGAATACACCTTTTACCACTCCGTGAACACTTCGATCCTTGCCATGTCCTTGGGACGTCATCTGGAGTTTGACCGATGTGCGTTGCATCAGATCGGGGTAGGTACGCTCCTCCATGACATCGGAAAGACCAAGATTCCGACTGAAATCCTAAACAAACCCGGCCGGTTTGAACCACATGAGATGGAAATCATGAAGCAACATGTCTTGCGAGGCGTGGAGGTGCTCTCCACGACCACCGGATTAGGCAAATCCTACTTGCGACCGGCCCTGGAACATCACGAACGGGTCGACGGCACGGGCTATCCCCATCGAAGAGTCAGAAGCGAACTCAGCCAGTTCGGCCTCATTGCCGCGGTGGTGGACATCTATGATGCGATCACGAGCGACCGCTGTTACCACAAGGGGCGAGTGGCCCATGAAGCCCTTCAGTTCCTCTATGGCCTCTCGCTGAAAGGACATTTGGACACGGGCTTGGTCCAGCGATTCATCCAGGTGGTCGGAGTCTATCCGGTCGGATCAGTCGTGGAGTTGAATACGGGCGAGACCGGGATCGTCAAACAAATCCACCATCATGTGCCCCTGACGCCGGTGGTGCTCCTCGTAAGAAGCGAAGGGAATACACTCCTCTCCAATCCACGCGAGCTGGATCTCGTCGCGCAACTCAAGACACCGCATCGCAAGATCACGGCCATCCTGGATCCAAAGCAAGCCGGGATCAACCCGACCGACTACCTGGACAAAAAAGCGGCATAAATAGGATCTCCATGTCTTTATCTTCGCTATCCCTAAAAATCTTAATGAATGACTGCTGGTCTGATCGAACCAAAATGAGAAGCCGACCATCCAGATGTCGCTCAATGTAAGCGGTAAAAAGAACAGTCTCATCTACAAACTCCACCTCTTCAGTGGATGCAGCAGGCATCGCAAGTAACTCATCCCGATTGAGGTGTTGTAACATTGCTAACGACGCCGGAGTTTTCCTCTTACCTCTATGCTCATCTAAACCATCCATGAGGACAACAATTTGACTTCCTATATTGGAGTTCCGTTAACGAGCAAGTATCGGCCATCAGCTCATAATTTCTTCCTCACCTCCTTCCAATCCTTCGCCACTTTCGCCTTGCGTGGCACGTCGCCCTTCGTCGGTTCAGGGACGATAATGGCGTCGAGACGGCGTTGAAGAAACGCTTCCGCATAAGCCTTGGATCGGCCGATCCCGACCTTGACCGTCTTCCAGCCCGCGGCATGGAACTCATCGATCTTGGTGCCTAACGCCTTGGGGTCCGGCGGAAGTGTCATCACATAACCGGTCGGGAACTTGTGTTTCTTCAGCCAGTCTCTCACCTCACTGCTGGCCTGAAATCCCTCCATCCCCGCCGACGAACTGACAACGTAAATGATCCGGTAATAGAACTGGGTGAGCTTCCCGAGTTCGTCGGCGGCTTCGGACATGGGTTTTCGTTCCGATTCGACCGCCATCCCAACGGGAGGCATGCGACTGGGTACCGGCTCTTCAAACAGGGACGCCAGCTCCACGACGAGGATAGGTTGTCGCTTTTCCCACACCGCCAGATTGGCATGCCCTTCCGTCGGCAGGACTCGTGGACTCTTGCCGACACGAACCTGGACGGAGGTAAGACCAGGGGCCTTCGGAATATAGGTGAAGAACGCCCTGCCGTCCCCGCCGGTCATTGTCGTCGCGGCGACGGTTCCGTTCACAACGAGCTCAAGCGGTTCCCCGCCAAGCGCGGCAATGAGCAAGAGACGTCTCGAGACGAGTTTGGCTTCTATGGTGGCGGATTGGCCGGGAGCCGTCAGCGCGTCTTTGACGAGAATCGTGGCGGAACTTTTCTCCGCCGCATCGAGACGACCCGGATGGAGAGCAAGGAGAGAGAACAACAAAAAGAAGAGAACCAACCGGGGAGTACCTGGGATGGTGGCCGTTACCCGCACAGCCATCACCCCTCCTGCTAGGCTTTCAGTGCTTTGAGCACTTCATCCGCATGACCGTCAACTTTGACCTTTCGAAAGATCGCCTTCAGCTTGCCCTCAGGGCCGATGACGAACGTGCTCCGCTCGATTCCCCAGTACTTTTTCCCGTACATGTTCTTCTCTTTGTACACGCCGTAGACCTTGGAGATGGCGGCATCTTCATCGCTCAAGAGCGGAAACGGCAACCCGAATTTCTTGATGAACTTCTGATGAGACTCCTTTCCGTCCAAACTCACGCCGACGATGGTGCCTCCTGCCCGGAGGATTTGCGACTCGACGTCGCGAAAGTCACAGGACTCTTTCGTGCATCCCGGCGTATCGTCTTTCGGATAGAAGTACAACACGATCTGTTTCCCCTTGAAGCTCTTCAGAGTCACCGTCTTCCCATGCTGATCCGGAATTGAGAGTTCCGGTGCCTGATCGCCGACCGCCAATTCTTTACTCATAGGTCCATCCTTATTCGCAGATTAGTAACCGCATTCGGAAATTAGTAACCGCCGGGCATACCGCTGCCGAACGATGATCGGCGCGGCTGGTAGGGACGTAGTTTGGACTTGTCTTTATTCTCCGGGTTGCCGTACGGCGAAAGCGCCGGTGAATCCCAAATGACCTTGTCGCCTGGCGCTAAGTCGGCCGCCTCGATGAAATGTTTCCGCGCGACTTCCGAATCACCGAGCGCGTTCAATGCCAAGGCATAGTTGTAATGCGCCTGCCCCGATTGCGGAGCCGCCGCGACGGCCTCCTCAAAATACCGCTTGGCTTCCTCGTACTGGTGCGCCTGGTACGCTTGTGTTCCTTGTTCGGTCAACGCCATGGCCTGAGGCCTAACTTCCCCGTCGAGGACAAGCGGGACAAGCGGTTTGCGTTTCTGCGAACAGGCCGCCGTGCCGACCAGCATCAACACGATACCCACGACCGCCAATCGTTGTATGGTCTTTTTCATGGCGACACGACCTCAGTCTTCTCACACCTTCGTTTGTTTGCGCGCCTCTTCCTCGAACGTCTTTCGATACAACACGTCCCACTCGGCGCTGCCTTCGACGATGCCTCGGGAATAAGACGCCAGTTTGGCTTTCACTTTTCGATCAATGTCCTGCTCCTGGACCAATTCATCGGCCAGCACGCGCTTGATCTCTTTCAACACCCGTGCATCTTCGCTCTTGACTCGCACTCCTGCCTGTTGCTTGATCGCCGTGAGAATCACGTGGGACAGATGACTGGTTTTGTCCTCGCTCAACATGCGACGCGCATCGTGTTTGTCCGCGCTTCGTCTTTCGCAGGCGCGTGACGAAATACGCCGGACTTTTCAGAACTCATAAAATGATGCCTCGTTCACGAACCAACTTTTGTTTCACCATCTGGAACATCTTCTGGTAATCCACCTGTCCTTGCTCAATCTGCTGTTCATAGGCCTTCAGCAGTTGCCGCACTTCCGCGTTCACGCGATCCTCGGCGGATAACTCATGCGTGATGACTTGATCCAACGCCTCGACGAAGCCTTTACGCGGCCCGGTCAGTTCGATGTGTCCTTCTTCCAGGAGACGCCCGGCGAGATGCTCCGCCATATGCCGCACACGTTCTTTGGACAGCCGCATCTCGCTCACACCCGTTCGAGGTGAATCGTCGGGACTTCCATCACGTGCCGCAACCGCGTCGCATCCCCCACGATGGTCCCAATGATATTCACCCGATCAGCCGGCACCGGATCGCTCCCCATGCTCATGGGAGTTCTCCCGAAAAAAATCGCCAGGACTTTCCCCGCGCCCCACAAGGCGATGTCGCCGACTTTCACCTGGGTCGTCGCGGTTTCCCGATGGTCCCGGACTCCAGGCATCGGGAAGTAGAACTCTTCACCCCAGGCGTTCTTCGCGGCCGTGACCGGGAGCGCCGCATAGACTTCGTCCGCCGTCTTCGTCTTTCTGAGTTCTGCTTCCAGCCGAACCCCGCCTACGGTAATACGAATTCGTTTCGTCGGTGCGGTCATGTGATTGACGGCCCATCACTCGTTGGCGTCACTGCATGCGTCGTGATGCTGCGAACTCTAGCTTGTCTCCTATGCGAAATCAAGGCTACAATCGCCGAGATGTTGACCTCCAGCTTCATCTTTCTCCCGGGCGTTGGACCAGTCACGGAACGCCGCTGGTGGCAACACGGATTGATCGATTGGCAAAACTTTCTAGCTCGTCCCTCCGTAGCCGGCCTGTCCGAATCCCGCAAGATCTGGTACGATGATGCGCTTCGAGAGGCGCAGTCGCTGACGGAACAGGGGCTCATCCCTATGGTGGGTTCCCGCCTGCCCCGCCGGGAACAGTGGCGGTTGTACGACGTGTGCCGATCTCGTACCGGATATCTCGACATCGAAACGACTGGCGGTTCGCCCGATTCAGGAGACGTGACAATCGTGGGACTTCATCGCGCGGGAAGGACAACGATCCTGGTTCGGGATGAAAACCTGAGCTCGGAGGAGTTGCAGGCGGAGCTTGATCACTGTGATCTCCTCGTGACGTTTTTCGGATCGGTCTTCGACGTACCGTATCTCTATGCAAAGTTTCCCCGTCTCCGGTTTCCGGCATTGCACTTTGACCTCTGTTTTGCCGCCCGCCGGCTCGCGTTACGCGGGGGGTTGAAACACATCGAACAAGAAATGGGGATCGCTCGCGACACGGCGATCAGCGGCCTGGACGGATTGGACGCGGTCCGCCTGTGGTTCCAGTGGCGCGGAGGCGATTCGGTCGCTCGTGAGACCCTCGTGAGCTACAACCGGGCCGATACCGAAAATCTCGTGCTCCTTGCCGACCGCTTCTACGAAAACCTGGTGTCCCGGTTCGGCCCCTCCTCCTTTCAAAGCACCCTTCGGCGGGCTTACTCTCAATGAGCACTTGGACAGGCGTTGGTCGAAGCGAGATTGGACTCGTACGCAAGCTCAACCAGGATGCGTTTGCCGTCCTCAATGAGGTGGGCGTCTGGGCCGTCGCGGATGGCATGGGGGGGCATGTCGGTGGAGAAATCGCCGCTCAGACGGCCATCGCCACCATCCAGGCCGAAGCTGCCGCATCGCGCGCCCAGCTTGGAAACGGTCAGGCCTCTCCTACCGATGTATTGACGGATCTGATCGGCCGAGCGCATGACGCCATCCTCAATCGCGCTCGTTCCAAGTCCAAGCTGAAGGGGATGGGCACGACCATCGTGGTGCTGGCGATCGTCGACGGTGCCGCTCCCATCGCGTACCTCGCCCATGTCGGCGACAGTCGTGCCTATCGATTTCGATCCGGCACATTGACCCTGCTGACCAAAGACCATTCGTTGATCGAAAAATACCTGGAGCGGGGCATCCTGACTCCGGAAACGGCGAAAACTCATCCCGAACGTCATGTGTTGACGCGTGCGTTGGGGGTCGGCTCGACGGTGACTCCTACTATCACGGCCTTTCCCATCCTGCCAGAGGATCTGATAGTCCTCTGCTCGGATGGACTGACCAAAATGTTGGAGGATGAGGATATCCAAGCGGTGTTGGCCGCCGGCGAGTTCGATCCGACTCACGCCTGCAACCGCCTCATCACCGCGGCGCTCGATCGCGGAGGCGAAGACAATGTCACGGTCGTCGTGGTCGCTTCTCGTGCGTCCTGATTTGACTTCGTTGTTGACATGGCCCGTCAGGCCGTGTAGTTTTCCGCTCATTTGAACCTTGTCGCGTGCATGGAGTCCCTTATGCGTCGTCGGGGATCGCTCGTGAGTGCAAGTTTGCTCGTTCTCTTCGGCCTGACGGCCGTTGCAAGTGCCGGCGATCCATCCGATCCTGAAACGGCCATTCGTCAGATGGTGCGTGCCAATGCGGAAAAAGACATGCCGACTCTTTCTCGATTGATGGCCCACGATGCCGACATCGTCAGTTATTCGGTAGGCGGCCGCAAATACGTGGGTTGGCCGGAGTTCGAACGGGAGATGCGCGAAGAATTCATCAATGCACAGAAGATTGAAATTCCGATTAATGAGCTCAAAGTTTGGACGAAAGGCGACCTGGCGTGGTTCACGATGGAGCTCGATTATATCCGCTACGTCGGCCAAGGATCCCAAGGATCCGATGTAAAACGAACCGTGCTCCCCCTGAGGGAAACCGGTGTCCTCGAGCGCCGCGCCGGCCGTTGGCAACTCTTGTCGTGGCACGAGTCATTCCGATCGGCTCAGCTGGGCGGCCCTCTTGCGTCGCCGTCCATGGCATCCGGATCGCAAAAACTCGTCAGTAGCGTGGCTCCCGCCATGCCGGACGTGAGCGGGGAATGGGATATTCTCGAAGTGGAGGATGAAAAACACTACAAAGCCACATTAGACAAGAATGGGAACGGCCCCTACACGCAGCACGGCGGCCGCTTCGTCACCACGAAGATCGCCAATCGACTGTGGGAAGGAACCTGGCACCAACCCGGAAACGACCGGGAAGGCGGCTTTGAAGTTCTTCTCTCGGAGGACGGCACACAAGCCAAAGGAATCTGGTGGTATACCCGAGTCCAAGGACATAAAAATATTCCGCCGAAGGAACACGGCGGCACGTATCACTGGAAGAAAACGACAGCAGCCCCGGCCAGCGCCCAATGAGCCAGTGTGTTTCTTTCCAGCTACACCAGCAAGTCGGAGTCCGGTTCAACATCACCGATATACTTCCTCTGGGAGGTCTTATGCGCAGATTCCTCTTTCTTCCGCTCTCCATGCTTCTCCTGGCTCCATCAGCCTATGCCGACGGGGGTCATGAACATCATGCGGTGCCCACACTGAAAAAGCATGTCGGCTCAACGATCACCTATGGAGAAAATACCGCGACTCTGACCTTCGGCCCCATCGATCTTCCGACCGGACATGGCGAAGGCGATATGGGCGATTCCATGCCTCGTTTCAACTTTCAATTACCCGAAGACAAGTATTTGATCGGCTTCAAGTCGGCGCTTTCCACGGTCGACGGGAAAGAACTGCCGAGAAATTACCTGCATCATATCTTGATGATCAACAACACCAAGCCCAGCGTGTCCTGCCCAGGAGAGCCGCTCTTCTTCGGCGGAGCCGGACTTGAAATGTCTGAGACCCAATTCCCCGAAGGGTACGGGGTCAAACTCGCGAAGAACGACAAGCTCATGACGGTCGTCGCGTTCTATCACGGCGCTCCGCCCACCAAAGACGTCATTGCCACCTTCACGATGTATTTTGCGCCGAAAGCCAAACCGGTCAAAGAAATGGAAATCTATCAGGTCGGCGTCAACATCGTCTGCTTCACCAAATTCGGCGATCGCCCCGCGGATCAAACGGACGAAGGGATTGAAATCGGACCGGGGGTCCAAGTCCGTACGGCACCATTGAAATTTAGTATGGACGGTTGCGTCAAATACGCGTATCCGCACGGCCACGATGAACTGCTTCTTATCGCATTGGAGAATAAGACCAAGAAACAGACCCTCCTCAGGACCGTCCCGGATGTTGAGCGAGATGGAACGCTCCGGGAATTCTTACCCCATCAAGTGTATAAAGACGGCCAGGGATTCCCGATCTCCAAGGCGGATGACTATGAGATGGTGATGGTCTACCACCATTCTCTGCAGAAAACCGAACTCCAGCATGGAATGGGCAATTACTTGCTCTACATGACGCCGGGAGCCTGTCCGGGACAAGCCAATACCGCCTCCGCCTATTAGTTTCCTCTTGCAGGCCTGCCGGCAATGACCGACAGGCCTGCACGCGCTTTGCAACCTTCCACCCGTCCAAAATTGTTCATTCGGATCACTCGTCCCGTTATTCCCCTACGAAAGAATGGGCTCCCAGTCTGGGTTTCTCGCCGTAACTTATGATATCAAGTCACACGGCTTGTGCTGAAGCGTCAGGCAAGCACCCCGTGGCAGATTTGGCTGATTGGATTGAGTGACACGCGGCGGCGATCGATACCGATCCGCTGAATGACCTTCCCAAAAACGGACTTGCCCCGAAACAGGGGAATCATGCCATGCCGCAGAGTGAGCCTGTTACCATTCTCCTCGCCAATGGAATCGCCGAAGAGATCAAGTTAGCCACGCTCCATTTCCGAAGGGTCTTTCCACACTGCCGCGTCGAAGCCGTCTACACCATTGAGGAGGCACTTCAGTGGGGGCCGCGGGCTCCGTGGCAGCTCATCGTAGTCGATGAGAATTTAGTCCCTTATCGTGCTTCACCTGCGCTCTCAGAACTCAAGCGGCTGGCCCCCTTTGCCATCCTCGTGCTGCAAACGGATCATAGCGATTCCTCCACCATTCTAGATGCCCTTCAGAACGGTGCGGATTTCCTCCTTGACAAGAGATCACCCGCATTTCACACCGAACTGGCGTTGTACGCGAAAGGCGCCATTGAAACCCTCGCTGTCCGTACGACGCTCACACAGACACAGGAGCGCCAGGACCGCCTCATCGACATACTCAGCGATGGGTTATACGAACTGGATGTAGAAGGGCGATTCGTGTATTTGAGCACGCTCGCCATGGAACTATTGGGCTATGAGCAAAACGAGCTGATCGGCACTCCTTACTCCGCCGTCGTGCCTCTCGATCAACAGGATCGCGCCCGTTATCATTTCAACGAACGCAGGACCGGGATACGAGCAGCCCGTCGGATAGAAATCGATCTTATCCGCAAGGCCTCATCCGACAAGACAACCCCCGCTCGGGTCAGAGTCGAGATCAGCGCGAGGGGATTGTACGACGTCAATCGACGGCATCTCGGCACGTTGGGTTTACTGCGTGACATATCTCAACACCACCGGCAGACAAAGACTCTCCATCGGCTTGAACATCAACTCCGTGAATCCGATCGCCTGCTCTCCATCGCCCGGCGGTTTTCCACCTTATCGCAAACTTTGCACGTTCCACACAACGCGATTCAAGCCCAATCCCAACGCCTGCTCAAAACCATCCGTGACGCTCGGCTGATCGAACAAGTCGATTCGCTCGCAAGCTACGCCGCTGAAGCCATTCAGCTTGGAAACGAACTCGTGCAGACCACCGCGGAAATTTCCATTCATGGGGACACCGTCAACGACGCGATCGAGACCGTTCTGGCGACGGCTCATCCACCTCTTCCAGACACCGATGGGATTGAGCGAGCCTATGCAACCGATCTTCCGCCCTTCACCGGAAACTTTGGATCTCTGGTGGATCTCCTGCGCATTCTTTTGTCGCACGCCCGACGCTATATGGCCACTGTGGGATCGCCCCATCGGGTACGGATCAGTACCAGGGTAATCCCCCCGGATGAAATTCCCGTCCATCAGGCGACCTCCCTGCCGCCGTACACGAGAGGGGCGGAATTCGAAATTCACATCCAAGAAACCGACAGCATGACCACGGCGGAAACACCGATGTTTCGAACATCCGACGATCTCTTTGAAGCTTATGCATTGATTAAGCAACTCGGGGGTCGTTGGGACTTCCTCGCCCCCGCTGGCGGCTTTCTGTCGATCAAAGTATGGATTCCAGTGGAACAACCTCCCCGGCCGGATAGTTCCACCGTGCCATCCATCCCGCTCGTTTCACCTGAAGGCGGTGCGGTGGAACGGACAACCGAAGCGATGTATCCATCTACGGGGCACAGTGTGCCGCTCGCGTCAGGTCCCTCCGAAGGACCGACAGGACCGTTGCCTGACCGCCGAAGACGGATTCGAATGCCCGTCAACATTCCCATTCGTATTATGATCGGGGATGCGCTGCACCAAGGCGTCATGATTGACATGAACACAAGCGGAGCCTCGTTGGAAGTCCGGGGAGTGCTCCCGTCATTCGAGCATCAACCCGTCTACTTGCTCATTAAGGCGGCGGGCACCATCTTGGAACTGGATGCCACAGCGCGAAATCGAGAGAAAACCCCTGGGCGAGCCGACATCGAGCGGCGCATCTCCCATCTCGCGTTGGAGTTCACCGCACTCGGCGAGAATCAGCAGAAGATCCTCGCATCGCTTATCGAGACGGCACGACGACGTGCAGCCGACATAACAGTCGAAGCGCAGTTTCCACCATTGGACAGGACAGACGATCTTGTATCGGCCTTCATAGAGGCAGGTCCTCGAGGTACTGATCGACGTGAAACCGTGCGAGCTCAAGTTGCCTTGCCGGTCCGTATCGAAACTTCTACGGCTGCGGCCCGCAGTCTGACGGGTACGGTCGTCAACATCAGCCGAGGCGGCGTATGCCTGCAAACAGAGCCGTTTCTCACTCCTCCCGGCGAGATGGTCACGCTTCATTGCTCCCCGAGCGACATCCGTGATCGGCCGAGTTCACCGAAGGCTGAACCATCTGATGTGATTCTGACCGGCCGTATTGTTCATCGTACGCTCAATCCCTCGGTTTTTTCTGGGCTGACCCAGCCGGGGCAACGTATCGGCATCCGCTTTTCGCAACTGGCACCGTTCGCGGAACGGGAAATCAATCGCGTACTTGCACAGCACATCGGCTCCATCGATAGTTCGGACCCCGACAGCCGGCCATTGATCGTCAGCAACGGTTGGGAATGCCGGAATAGGCACCATCGGACGATTGCAGTGACGATCGATCATGCGCGCCATCATATCTCTCCCGCCGCTCCGATCGTAATCATCATCCCGGGCTTTGGGTCGACCCAAACTGACTACATCCCTCTTTCGTTTTACTTGGCGGCCAACGGTTGCCGAGTGCTTCGCTATGACCACTCGAACCATATCGGTCAAAGCGAAGGCAGCACCCTGCAAATCAAGTTGAGCAACATGCAGACCGATCTTCAAGACATCCTGGACTTTGTCCACACAACATGGCCAGGTACTCCGGTGGCTCTTCTCGCCGAAGACATTGCTGCGCGAGTCGCTGTAAGGGCACTGACGGGAAATACATCGGCCCATCCACTTTTCTTGCTGAATCCCGTCCTCAACATAGAAACTGCGCTGTCCGCCATTGGTCGCCCCCATATCGTTGAAACCTACCGGCAAGGCCATCGGCGCGGTGTCGCCAATCTTTGGGGTCTCAATGTCAATTTGGACAAGTTCATCGGCGACGTGATGGCCGGAGGATATGCTGATCCGACTTCGTCCATCGCAGAATTGGCTCAACTGACGCCTCCGCCTGTTATCCTCGTCACTCCCCGAACAAATCGTCCCATTGAACCCGTCTTCGGCCCTCAACATCAGGCTCTCCACTCGATGACGACCGCTCCAACCATCGTTTCGCTCCCGGCCGATCTTTCCGGTGAATTCATCCCCGGGGATGATCGCCGTACCGCAGCCTTCAGGATGATTTGGAAGCGGATCTCAACTTCCTTGATCGGCGATACCCCCTCGACTCAGGTGCAAGAACCAAATCCCCGTGATGTGTATCAGCGACAACAGCTGGAATCCGAGCACACCCGTATTCGCCACCACGTCTCACACGCTGCCCGCAGTGCCTTGTGGGGAGCTCATTTAGCCCATCTTCCTCAACTGGAAAGTATGCCTGACTATTTGAGCTTAACAAATGAACTGTATCGCTGGCTTCTTCCCCTCGAGCTGGGTATGACTGTGCTCGATATCGGCTGCGGCCAAAGAAACTTTGCCCGTGTCATGATGACCAATCAGGCCTATCGTTTGGCGCATCAAGGCCGACGGCCGTTCGGCCGTCTGCGCTATATTGGATTGGACCAGTCGCATGAATCACTACGACTTGCGGAACAGCAGTTCCATGCGTTCGTCAAAGAGCTGCCCGCCACACTCGCGGCTGCCGCGTCCGCCGCCCAATTGGTGGAAACAAGTTGGATGCACTATGACTGGAACGCGCCGCTTCCCTTTGCCGACGGATCGCTCGAGCGCATTCTTTGCCACCTTTCCCTTTCCTTTGCTCCATCTCCCCTTCTGTGCCTCAGACAAATACTCAGAGTCTTGCATCCGGAAGGAACCGCCGTCCTGACTTGTTTTCGAGCACACACCGACCTTTCATCGTTGTTTCGTCGTCATCTGCGCGAAATGGGCCACGACGGATTCAGTCCTCCGGCACAAACCGTCCTTCACTATCTCGGCCGCCTGCATGAAGCCATTCGCCATGGCTTATTGCATTACTATGGACAGGATGAGTTGGCCCGTCTGCTGACTCATGCCGGTGCAGGCTCGATCCAACTTTTCTCCGTCCTCGACCACCAACTTCTCCTCGCCATTGTCCGGAAGACCAAATCCGCTGGATGAAACAGAGCCTCGGGTGTATACTTTCAACCTAGTGATGCTACTTAGTAGCGTTTCATCACCCAAAACCGCACGGACCATAAGAGATCGCATACCACGCTCATGACGGACCTCGCGGCTCCGCAATCGGACTATGGCCAATCAGGCACAGTATCACTGCGGCGACTCACGCAGTTCGCTCGAGATATGGGAAACCCGACGAGCCTCCCCGTCACCACGGATGTTATCCTGTCCGGCCTTTCTGAGGTAGCCCGACATTCTCATGGGGTGCTGTATCTGCTTGATCGCGAACATGAACGTTTCCGTCTTGTGGTTCCACAAACGCAGGTCCCCTCAATCGCAGCGCCTCTTCTCGTTTCCATCAATCATCCCCTTGTTCAACAGTTGGCCCACCGCCAGGATATCCTTGACATCTCCACGTTAACCGAGTCCCTATCCCAGTCTTCGTTCGACCATTCGACAGAGGCTCAGTTCGCGGGTCTTCCCATCAATCTGGCCATCCCATTGTTGAATCGAGGAAGGTTGATCGCTTTCGCTTTATTCCAATCCCAAAACGCTCCCCCTGCCTACTCTACTCATACCAAGGAACTCTTGGGCGCCATGGCACAAAGTGCAGCCAACGCGCTCGACGCTTTCCTGCTGTATGAGGACCTTCGGCAATCTCAGGCCCTCATGCGTCGAACTGATCGATTGCGTTCATTGGAAACCATCGCAGGAGGTTTCGCCCATGAAATCCGAAACCCGTTGACGTCGATTAAGACTTTTATTCAGTTGGCCCCAGAACGTAAGGACGACGGTCACTTTATCGACGAATTCAGCCGAATTGTGCTCGATGATGTCGTTCGGATTGAACGACTGATTCAGGAGATACTCGACTACGCTCGGTACATGGAACCTCAGTTGACCGAGGAGGATCTGAACGAAATCGTCTCGTCCTGCCTATACTTCATCCAGGTGAAGGCCGATAGTCGCGGTATCAAGATCGAAAAAGATTTGGCGCCTGGACTTCCTCATGGCATGTTAGATCGGCAGCAAATTAAACAGGTCCTGTTAAACCTGCTCTTGAATGCGATGGATGCCATCGGCGAAAAACCTGGAACTCTACGAGTACGGACCGCAAGACTCCCGCAAGCGGACGGCAAGCTGTGGTCTCAGATAGAGATCGAAGATACGGGCCACGGTATCTCAGCCGAAAACCTCGACCATATCTTTGACCCGTTTTTCACGACCAAACATGCGAGCACCCTCAACGAAGGAACTGGGTTGGGACTGACCATCGCTCATCAGATCATCCGAGAGCATCGAGGAGAAATACAAGTCCAGAGCACGGAAGGGATTGGAACGACCTTCCGCATCACGCTTCCCTCCCATCGGAGTTAGCACACAAGGAGTGATTGTGGAAAGCTCGGTTGTCCGGAAACGGGTCTTGTTGATCGATGACGATCCCCGGGTCCGAGCCTCGCTCAAGATGGTTCTCGAACCGCTCTATGACATTCTCCAAGCCGGCGACGGACCTGAGGGGCTTGATATGTTCCGAAAGGATGAGCCCGACCTCATCCTTCTCGATGTCATTCTTCCGGGAACCGACGGCCTTGCCGTGCTTCAAGCACTGCGCCTGGAAAACAAGATGATCCCCGTCATCATGCTCACGGGCACCAAGTCCGTCAAGACAGCCGTCGATGCCATGAAGCTAGGGGCGGCGGACTACCTCTCAAAGCCATTTGACGTGGACGAGCTCCGTATCGTCGTTGATCGAGTCCTGAACTCTTCTGAATTGGAGCGAGAGGTTAAGCAGCTACGTGCCCAAGTCGTCCAACGCTATGCCTTCCACAATCTGATCGGCAAGAGCCTGGGCATGCAGGACATCTACTCCAAAATCGAGCAGGTGGCCGACAGCCGCACTACCGTCCTCATCACGGGAGAAAGCGGTACGGGCAAGGAATTGGTTGCGCGAGCCCTGCACTACAACAGTTCCCGTCGAGAACGCCCCTTCATCGCGCTGAACTGCGCGGCCCTGCCTGAAACGCTCATTGAAAGCGAACTTTTCGGCCATGAAAAGGGGTCGTTCACCGACGCCACGGCTCGACGCGTCGGACAATTCGAATTGGCGAATACCGGGACGTTGTTTCTTGACGAAATCGGCGATTTAAGTCCCCTTACCCAGGCAAAACTCCTCCGCGTCATTCAAGAACGCGAGTTCACGAGAATCGGCGGAGTTCAACCGATCAAGGTCGACGTCCGTATCGTGGCGGCGACAAACAAGAATCTTGATGATCTTGTTCGAAAAGGCCAGTTTCGAGAAGACCTCTACTACCGCATCAACGTCATTGCGCTCTTTCTCCCTCCACTCCGTGAACGCAGTGAGGATATTCCGCTTCTTGCGAAACATTTTCTCGAAAAACGGCTGGAAGAGGAGGGACGCGCCCAGATTGAATTCGGAAAAGACGCCCTGGAACTTCTAACCCGCTATTCCTGGCCGGGGAATGTTCGCGAGCTGGAAAACTTCGTCGAGCAAGCGTTCATCTGGTCCCAACATGCCTCACAAATCACTCCGGAGCACCTGCCGACCGTGATCAAGAACGACTCTCGTTCAACATCGCTTCGAGACGATACCCTCGCCGGTCGCATGTCGCTTGAAAAAGCCGTCATGGAGTTCGAACGGGAGATTATCCTCGATGCGTTAAAACGTACGAACTACGTGCAAACCCACGCCGCAAATTTACTCGGAATCAGTCGACGGATGTTGAAATATCGTATGGACTCCCTTGGTATCGGCCGCCCGGACAATTCCCTCACCCAAGAGTCTGACCCTGCCATGCAAGAATGACACACTTACATACAAGAATGTCACACTTCTTCACTTATTTTCCTCCCCATCGATCGTTGGAATCTGTCCGATATCGCCATAGTAAACTACGTATAGTTGCCGACTCTCCAAGCACCACTTTATATTGACAAACATCGGTAACCTATCAAAAAGGAACGAGAATTGCTTGCTGCCACTGCGGATTGGAGTACGCTCACGAGTATGGTCACGGCTTCTTGCCCGACACAAGTACAGCCGACAGTCCTCGTTATTGATGATGAAGCGGGGCCCCGCGATGCCCTTAAAGTGATACTTCGCACCTTCTGCAATGTTCGCTCTGCAGAAAACGCCAAGACCGCCCTCGACATCCTCCGCCAGGCACCCATTGACCTCATCACCCTTGATCAAAAGCTTCCGGATCGCCACGGACTCGATCTCCTCAGAGAAATAAAACGTCACCGCCCTGACGTGGAGGTCATTATCGTCACCGGTTATGGGAGCCTGAAGTCTGCCATGGAAGGCATCCGCCACGGAGCTGCGGGCTATCTGCTAAAGCCTTTCAACGTGAACGAACTGACCACCCTCATTCAACAGACGATGGACAAGAAGCGCCGACTCGACTTTCTCCGCAACTGCTTTCGGACACTACCGGAACTTTGGGGCTCGGAGGAGGAGAGCGCACGCGCATGGGACACGGTGAAGGCGAGATATGCATCGTTCTCCACCAATGCACAGGACGATACCGCTTTTCAGCAAGGCGATATGAACTTGCTTCCGCTCCTGTCGGATATTCTGGAGGCTACAGATCGTCACTTGCTCAATCATTCGAGCCGGGTGAGCTTTTATGCCACATTGATGGCCAGTCGACTTAATCTCACCACCCCCGAACAAAAATCATTGGCCCTGGGAGCCTTTTTACATGATATAGGGAAAACGACCCTCTCATCATATAGGTTTTCAGAAGACCAGGTCCTTCCATCCGGTGAAGCATCTCCCTGCAAGGAACACGTTGACCGGGGCGCCCGGATGATTGCGTCGCTGGGTTTACCGATTGAGGTGAGGCAAATCGTGGCATGCCACCACGAGCGGTGGGATGGACAAGGTTATCCTCATGGTTTTAAAGGCACGGATATCCCCTTACTGGCTCGCATCGTCGCAATCGCTCAAACATTTGATCATTTGACCGCCGACACCCCCGGACGCGTCGTTCTTCCGTTGGAAGCTGCGGTCCGTCAGATCTCGCTTCAGTCTCATACGCAGTTCGATCCGCGGTTGCTGGAACTCTTCATTCAGGTCGTGAAAGACACTCCGGTCTCGCCTCCGGCCATGGACATCGCTCCTGCTGCATGATCTATTCATGCCCCCCGGCAATCAACTCTGCCGCCGCGGATCGAGTCTTTTGAGTGATTCGCTCCCCCCCCAGCATGCGCGCAATTTCCCCTTCACGACTTACCCCGGTCAATGCACGTACCGTCGCCACGGTCCGCCCCTTCACTTCAGACTTTTCCACCGAGAAATGATGTTGAGCTTGAGAAGCAACCTGCGGGAGGTGCGTAACGCACAACACTTGATGGTATCGGCCCAATTCCCTCAGCCGTTTCCCGATCGTGGCCGCGACCGCTCCTCCAACCCCGGTGTCGATTTCATCGAAGATCAAGACCGGCACGTGATCAACATCGGCCAGGGTAGATTTCAACGCCAACATGACCCGTGACAGTTCGCCGCCCGATGCCACACGGGACATCGGCCTCAAGGGTTCACCGGCATTGGCGGACAGCAAAAACTCGACACGATCAGCCCCATCAAGGCCATAGCGTTCGTCAGACCCGCTCGGCGAGACTTGGACGAGAAACCGCACCGAGCCCATTTTCAACTCGCTGAGCTCTTTGCCCACCAGTTTCGTCAATCGCTTGGCTGCTTCAGCACGCTTTTCCGAAAGCGACCGGGCCAGCCTGGAGACATTCTGTTCTTGGGTCCGAATCTGACGATCATATCGATCGAGTTCGATATCCGACTGCCGAAGCCGCTCAAGTTCCTGCGTGACTCGACACTGAGTCTCCAGGACGGCTTCGATGGTTCCCCCATACTTCTTTTTCATCTTCTGGATCACGGCCAGGCGATCTTCGATCGCACCGAGTCTCATGGGGTCGGCGTCCAAATTCTCGGCGTACCCGCGAATGGAGTCGGCGACTTCCTTCAAAAGCACTTTCGCTTCAGAGGTAAATCGAACGGTACCTTCCATCTCAGGGTCGATCTGAGCCAGCTCTCCCAACACTCGCTCCACCGACACCATATTCACCAAGATACCGTGAGCATCACCCTGAATCAGTTCCTGAGCTTCCGATACCAGCTCAGCCAGTCGCCGTGCCCCTCCCAACCGACGCCGTTCAGCTTGCAGCGACTCTTCCTCCCCGATACGGCAGGCGGCTTCATTCAGTTCCTGCTGCTGGAACGTCAACAAATCCTCTTGTTGGGTCCGCTGCTGGAGAGCCGCAGCAAGCCCGGCGCGTTCTTCACGGCAGCGGATCCACTCGCGATGAGCCGATCGATATTGAGACCGCAAGTCCAGTAGACGGCCGAAGGCATCCAGCACCTCGAGCTGAGCGGAGTTGGACAAGAGCGACTGCTGGTCGTGTTGACCATGCATATCGATGAGCGTACCGGCAAACTCGTCCAGCACGTGAACCGGACTTAAGACTCCGTTCAGGTACACACGGTTTCTTCCCGAACGGGCAATGATGCGCCGAATGATGAGCTGAGAATCGTGCGGCCCCAGGATTTCCTGATCCCGCAGGCGCTGAAGAAAGGGATGCGTGAGAGGAATGTCGAACGACGCTTCAAGCAGGGCTTCGTCTTCGCCGAATCGAATCTGGTCGCTTGAGGCCCGTCCACCGACAAGAAGAGCTACGGCGTCGATCAACAGGGACTTACCGGTCCCTGTCTCGCCGGTCAACGCGGTAAACCCTGAGTCCAGGGTCAGGCTCAGGTGCTCGATCACGGCGAAATTGGTGATACGCAGCTCAGTGAGCATAGCTGCAACGGTGGCACGACCAGCGAGCTACCAAAGCCTCATAGGGAGACTCAACATCTTATGTTATGCACGCTGAAAGCCTTGCAGAAACAGCGGGCTTCATGCCGCGATGACCGCTCAGCACAGTCTCATCCATGAAGTGATGGAGATCTACGCTTGCGTACTCCTGAGAAGGAGCAAAGCCGAATGCCCTCTGCCGCATCGTGCGCTAGGCGGTCCCAGCGTGCTGAGCAAGCAGCGAGTCGATCACTTCTTTGAATTGACGTTTCGGTCTGGCACCCACCAATTTCTCCACCGGCTGACCGTTCTTAAAGAACAGAATGGTGGGAATACTCATTACTTGGTAACGGCCCGCCACCTCAGGATTCTCATCGGTGTTCAATTTTCGAACCTTCAGCTTCCCGGAGTACTCTTTTGCCAACTCATCGACGATGGGAGCCACCATTTGGCAAGGGCCGCACCACACGGCCCAAAAATCGACCATGACAAGTTCCGAGGCTTTCATCACTTCGGCATCCCAAGTGGAATCTTCTACTTTCAAGGCGTCACCAGCCACGTCTGCTCCCTCCTTCAGGGTTGAGATCATCTACAGAGGTTACCGTGGCATGGTACCCCACCACTGTTTTTAGTGTCAAACACGGATCACCGTACGGTTTGAATCCCGACAGGTACAGGCGCGGGACCGACCTCGGAAGTAGGCGGAGGAATACCATAGGGTCCTCCAAGGGTCGCCCAAGGCAAACCACGTTCACCCCACAACAGGGGACTCAAGAGCGATCGCATGACAGCCGTTCCGGCACTTTCCGTCCATCCCACCCCGGTGAGGCTCAACATGAAGCTGTATTGTTCACGATCCGGGAATTTCAAGTAATAGAGTCCCACCGACCAACATCGGCAGGGGTTCTGATACAAGGCGACCACGTCCAACTCCGGACTTCTTCCTGTCCTGACGTCATAGTAGGCCTTGGCGCCGAACGTCCAACCCCAAGGCGTGCGGAACGCGCCACCCATGGTTAGAAACTGAATTTCCTTCGTCGGAGCAAACACCTCGTTGAATGAGATCGGGTTCCACACGTCACCTCGCCTGACCCGATTGCCCTCTCTCGTAAACCGCTGTCCCACCTCAAAATACCAGTTGGTCCCTTCTTGGAATCGAAGGTCCGTGTTGAATTGACTCACCCCCGGTTGATAGGGATCGAAGAACGCGTCGATCGTTAGATACCGATTGATCGGCGGCCGGAGGGCCCAGGCTTGCGCGGCGCGTCCGACCACCGGAGTGGCCAACCATGCCGGCGACATCAGCGTCGGCAGATTGTTGCCGATCACGGCCCGCATCCAGATGTCAGAGAACTTCTTACCCTGAATGGACACCGTAGCCGGCTCAAGCGGCTGGGTAACCGACCCTAGGAAAGGGGCGACTCCTGGTGTGAACTCCCGCGCCTGAGTCTGCACGTCGCCGACATGATAGCTCTGGGCCACTGTGAGATCGAGCCAGTTAAAGGCATTTGTCCTGTCTGACTCCAACACACGGCTGCGCAGCATGTAGGTCAGTAGATTCTTCTTCTTCAAATCATCGACTTGATCGATCTTCACCAACCGGGATTGATCGGTCGTCGGAACGTACTCATACGTGATCGTCGGTTCGATCGTATGCAGAAGACTATTCCCATCGGCAAGTCCGAATCGGCGTGACAACTTGGACGTGACATCCACCCCCAACCAAAAGGTTTCTCGATGCTCACCCTCCTCTGATTGAGCTCCCCGGCTGTAATAGGTCTCTCGGAACTTCGCTTGCGGGCGAACTCCGATCATATGCCCAAGATCGATCATATCCGTCGAAATACCTGGAACCACATCAAACCGATTGAGCGTAAACCCTTGATCTCGATAAAAGTTGACGTAGTGTCCTTCCGTCCCGAACAAGACGGGCGAATTGAACAATGAGACGTAGGGAAGACTGTAGCCGGCCTCGGGAAGGCGCTGGAACGTATCCGTGCCTCCAGCTTGCAGCGGTTGCAGATACGAGCCCAAGAGATAGAGGTTGCCGTAAGGCAAGCGTTGAGTGGCCAGGAGGTTTGATTCGGTGCTCGGTAAGGCTCGCAGTATTCCTGAATTGCTCAACTGCTGAAAATAGTTCGGGTCTGTGACCAAATTGGCGTTGGCTCGGAGCAGCAATGTATCGGTGAAATATTGCGTATGGCTTCCGATGAGCGCAGCACGCGCCCTGTTGGATTCTTCTCCGCTGTCGGTGACTCCGGCGACATTGGGAAGCTGCGTCTGTTGGAGATAGCTCACATACCACTTCCCCCGAGATCGTCGGTCCAAGACATATCGATATTCAAGGTCAGACCCAACCCCCAAGTCACTGTAGTATGACGGAGTGACGGTCAAGTCTTGGCTCGGATTGATCGCCCAAAAGAAACTTTGCTTGACGTTAAATCCGAATCGATTGTCATAGCTGGGAGTAGGAATCAGAAATCCGGTTTGTCTTCTGGTCATGGGATAGGAGAAGGTAGGCAAGGGAATCGTGGGAACATCGAGGATGCAGAACCACCCTCCCTTGAACCCCAACGTGTCCCCTATGGTCATATCCAGATCCTTGAACCGGAATCGCCAGGCCGGTACTTCTCCGTTTTGAGCATCACAATTCGTGAAGCTGCCCTCTTTGGCTCGGTAGTGGTATTCGGAGAACCTTTGCATGAGGCGGCCGGATATGGATGAGTTGGTCAGGGGAACGTAGAGCTGTGCGTGCGTCGCGACACCGGCCTCCGTATTGATATTGAGTTCCATCCGCTCGGCCGACACGTCGGCCTGGGGATCCGTCAAATGAACATGGCCGATGGCGGTGAGAATCCCCGGCAAGGCTTGAATCGTCGCGTGGTCAGCCGTCAGCTTGATCGTTCCCTGCTGTATCACGACCGATCCGTTCGCCTCATAGATTTCTTGATCCTGTCGATAGTCGATGCGCTCCGCCGTAATATCGAGGGGCGCCGTTCCGGCGGACGACGTACCGGCACCTGTTCGGTTGTCCGCCGCTGATCCCGGAAATGGGAGGAGAGTGAGGAGGGCGAGGATGAGAATGACCCGCCGGCAGACCCACGCGAGAGGATCCGCCATGCTACCCACGAATCGGTGATAACCCACAGCCACGCACCGCCGCTTTGATATCTCCGAGGAGCATCAGCGATCCGGCGATACAGATCAGGTCGTGAGGCATGGCACGGCTTCTGGCGGTTCTCAGAGCGTCCATGGGGAATATGGCCTCAAGCACCGGCCCGTGCCATTCGCGAACAGTTGCGCGGAGCTCTTGAACGCTGGCAGACCGTGCGAGACTCGCCTGCGTGAGCACAATTTCCGACACGAACGGCAACAGGGGAGCGATGAATCCCCGGTGATCTTTATCACGCATCATGCCCCACACCAGAATGATCCGAGACCCGGGGTGATTGATGGAAAACTCTTCGAGGTATCCCCCGAGGGCATGTGCCGCGGCCGGATTGTGGGCGCCGTCGAGCACGACTCGAGGATCTTCATCGATCGACTCCAAGCGACCTTCCCATGAGACCGTCTGCAGACCGTCACGCACGGCCGACGCTTCTGTGCCGATCCCCGATTGACCCGCCGCTTCAAGGAGCGCCACCGCACAAGCGGCGTTGTCCCACTGATGACGCCCCGTGAGACCGCAGGTGAGCTCCTCATACGCGTGATTCACTCCCCGATACGTCAGTCGATTGGAGCCGGTTCCGTCGATGTGAAAGTCCCGGCCAAGCTGCCATAGGGGGGCCGAACGATCCCGCGCGATCCGGCGGAGCACCTGTTCGGCCTCCCGTCCCATCCGTCCGATCACGACCGGCACGAACGGCTTGATGATTCCGCCTTTTTCAAACGCGATCGCTTCCTCCGTGTGCCCCAAATACTCCTGATGATCCAACCCGATCGTCGTGATCGCGCAGGCCGCTGGTTGCTCCACGACGTTCGTGGCGTCGAAGCGTCCCCCCAACCCGACCTCCAACACGGCGACATCCACCGCCGAGTCCGCGAAGTAGAGGAACGCCAGCGCGGTCGTCATCTCAAAAAACGTCGGTTCGAGATCATCGTGCAGGGCGGCCCGCAATCGCGCCATCAATTCCTCGACGTGAGTCTCCGAAATCATGCCCCCATTGACGCGAATCCGCTCCCGGAAATCGACGAGGTGAGGAGACGTATAGAGCCCCACTCGCCGGCCTGAATGTTGAAGAACCGAGGCAACCATCGCCGCCGTCGAACCTTTGCCGTTGGTGCCTCCGATATGAATCACGGGCAGGGTTCGATGAGGATTGCCGACTCGGCTCAACAGCACCTGCATGGTCTCCAGGCCCAGCTTGATACCGTGCTTCTGGAGCGCATAGAGATACTCGATGACGGAGGAGTAGCTCATCAACAAGCCGGGAGGACGCAGAGGCTAAAAATGACTCACGAGGGTGCCGACCGTCTCCTTCAGACGCTTACGCTCGACGATCATATCGATCATGCCGTGTTCGAGAAGAAACTCCGCCCGTTGGAACTGATCCGGCAACTGTTGCTTGATGGTTTGTTCGATCACACGAGGTCCGGCGAATCCGATCAACGCTTTCGGCTCGGCAATGATGACGTCTCCCAACATCGCCACACTGGCCGTGACGCCGCCGAACGTGGGATCGGAAAGGATCGAGATGAACGGCAGCTTGGCCTCGCCGAGCTTCGCGACCGCGGTCGAGGTCTTGGCCATTTGCATCAGCGACAGGATGCCTTCCTGCATCCGCGCGCCTCCGGAAGCGGTGACCAAGACGACCGGCAGCTTCAGCTCCAATGCCCGATCGATCGCGCGGCAGAGTTTTTCCCCGACCACGGATCCCATGCTCCCGCCCATGAAACTGAAATCGAAGACGCACAGCACGACGCGACGCGCGTTGATCAGACCTTCCCCGATGACGAGGGCATCCTTTCGGCCCGTCTTTTCTTGGTGCGCCCTGACACGATCTCGATAGGGCTTGGTGTCTTGGAACGTTAAGGGGTCTTGAGCTTCCAGCTCGGCATCCCATTCTTTGAAGGTCCCAAGGTCGATCAGTAACCCGATTCGCTCGGTCACCGAGATCGGAAAGTGATATTCACATTTCGGACAAACCTTGCTGTTCCGATCGACTTCCTTCCGATAGACGATCTCCCGGCAATGGTTGCACTTGAGCCACATGCCTTCGCTCCCTTTGGAACGAGGCGGCGGAGCGGATTCCGTCTGTTTGTCTTTCTTGAACCAAGCCATGATTCAGTGTCTCGTCATATGCACGTCGGCAGTCGACCGGCTATACCGTGGCCTGCGGCAGCCTCCTCCGCGCCAAGCCGTTTGGAGCCTTACCGATCTCAACAGCGATGAATGCCGGTCATTGTCCGGCAGCTGACGCCAATCTCGCCAACATCCATACTCCTACCGACACGCTGGCGATGCTGGCCAGACCTTGGACCGCCCCAAAATGCCGCTGACTGATCGAACGCGAATAGATGACCGGCACACTGATCGTCAGCCCGACGACCATCATGCCGATGATCGAACCCAGGCCGAAGACCAAAATGGACAGCAGTCCCGTCTCTATTTCCTTCGTCGTGGAAAGAATCATCAGCATCAGGGCCGCCGACCCGGCGAGTCCGTGTACCATACCGATGCAGAGCGGGCGAATGGATTCGACCATCCAATGTCGATGACCATGATCATGGTGTCGTTGATGACTGTGAAAGTGGACATGCGGGGCACCATCATGCCGGTGACCATGCACATGCCATCGCTCCCGGTACAGCTTGAGCGCCAAGGAGACACCCAGGACAATGAGCAGAATCCCCACACCTGACTCGGCAATGAGTTCAAACTCATCAGGGATATGGAACCCGGAGATGAGGACGATCGATCCGACGACCAACAGGGTCATTGTGTGTCCAAGTCCCCACGAGAGACCAACGGCACCAGACGCAAGAAGCGACGGACGTTCGGCGAGCACCGTCGATACCGCCGCCAGATGGTCGGTATCCAGGGCATGCCGTAACCCCAGCAGAAAACCCACTCCGAGCAAGGACAAGAATTCCGTCTCAAGCACCATAGTTTAAGAAGTACACCCCAACGACTAGCCCTTCTTGCACTGACCACTGAGGCTGGCAATGGCGCCACCGAAGATGGGTGGGCATTCTAGCAGAAATACATAAAACAATCTCATCCTCCACGGGCATGCATCTCTAAATGTGGATCTTCCCGGAGGCGATCAATTTCGATGAGCCCTCCGTCTCGAAGCCCCGCCCGTTCCAAGGCCTTACGTTCCTCCGCTCCACGATTTCGTCGAGCCGCCCACTCCGATCGAATACGATCCCTCATATGCTCCGGATGCTCCTGCATGCGAAGAGGCTTACGCAGGTCCACTCCCACTCCTGCATACAAGCACAGATACCACAACCCGTCGGCGGTGATGCGGCTGCGATCGCACTGCGCACAAAACGGTGTCGTCGTTGACGGAATGATCCCAAAGATAGTGCCGTCCGGCAAGCTAAATCGCTGTGCGGGGGCTGCACCTCGTCCCGCCAGCACGGTGATTCGACCATACCGCCGCGCGAGAGCATCCAGGATCATGTCCTGGGAAAGGACCTTGTCCAGCCTCCATTCGTTCGCTCCGCCGACATCCATATATTCGATGAAACGAACCTCGGCGTGAAAGTGCCTCGCAAACTCGATCAAAGGGCTCAACTCATCCTCATTGAACCCGCGAATCGCGACGGTGTCGAGTTTCAAATTGGTGAAGCCCGTCTTCCCGACTGATTCAATCCCTTCGAGAACTCGTGCGAACTCATCCCGCCCGGTCAGTTGACGGAACCGCTCGGGTCTGAGCGTGTCAAGACTGATCGTCACGCGATCGAGCCCCGCCTCGTACAGTGCCTGAGCATACTCGGCCAACAGAATACCGTTCGTGGTCAACGCCACTTCCGTGATCCGCCGATCCTGCCGCAGCAACCGCACCAATCGCGCCAAGTCTCGGCGCAACAGCGGCTCGCCGCCCGTCAGCCGGACTTTGTCCACACCCAAGTCGGCAAAATAACCCACCAGTGTGGCCATTTCTTCAAAGGTGAGGATATCCTCTCGCGGCAACCAGACATACTCCGGCTCCGGCATGCAATAGTTGCAGCGGAGATTGCAGCGATCCGTCACGGACAGACGCAAGCTCCCCAGCGGCCGACCGAATATATCGGTTACGCGTTCCATAAGACGACCATGAGAAAAGTCTTCTTTAGTCTGCCTCTCGAGTCGTACGTTGTTGGGTACGTCAAGCCTCTGAACGATGCGGGAACGCAGCCGGGCACCATTTTCACCATCCTCTAGGGATGTTCCTCCACCCAGACCTCCCCTTCCGGCGTATGTTCCAACTTCCAGATCGGCGTGATTTGCTTCAGCTCGTCGATCGCCCACTTGCAGGCGCGGAACGCGTCTGCCCGGTGCTCCGCACCCGCGATGATCAAGACAATATTTTCACCGATGGCAATTTCTCCATATCGGTGAATGATGAGCAACTCCAGAATGTCGAAATCGTTCAGCGCCCGTTCCCGGATCTCATGCAGCTTCTTCTGCGCCATCCCTTCGTAGTGCTCGAAAGTAATCCCATCGACATCCCGGCCACGTGACCGATCACGCGCGATACCGAGGAACGTCGCAATCCCGCCGATCCGCTTGGATGTTTTTCGTACCCGATCGAGTTCCTGATCGATCGAGAAATTCTCCCGCTGCACACGAACGAACGGGCTCTCTTCCGTCGCTTCACGCCCCGTACCGCCGGCAAACGGAGGCAACAGCGCCACCTCGTCGCCGTTGTTGATGATCGTCTCATCGTGCGCGATTTCCTGATTGACGGACACAAGCACCTTCTTCTTCTGAATCAGCTCGCCAATCGCTGGATAGCCTCTATCGATTGCATCGATCAAATCCTTCACTGGCCGGCCATCATCTACATTCAACGACAAAGAACCCTGATTCCCCGCCAGCATTTTCATCATCCCGAACAATCGCACCGTGATCATTGTTCCTCTATCTGGACCTGAACGTCAGTCTTTCCTGGCATACGTTCCTGATTTCCCCCCGGATTTCGACAGGAGACAGACCTCGCTGAAACTCATCCCACGATCCACCGCCTTGCACATGTCGTAAATGGTGAGTGCGGCGACCGTCGCAGCCGTCATCGCTTCCATTTCGACTCCCGTCGGTCCTGTGGTCTTGGCTGTCGCCGTAATGATGATGGAACAGCGGCCTTGGGGGTCAGGCTGAGATTCTTCTTTGAAAGCAATGTCCACGCTCGTCAGGAGAATGGGATGACACATAGGAATCAGATCCGGGGTCCTTTTGGCCCCCATTACTCCCGAGACCTGGGCGACGGCCAACACATCACCCTTCGCGATTTTCCCATGTTGAATCTTTTCAAGGGTTTCCGGAAGGAGAAAGACTTTGGCTTGCGCCGTGGCAAGCCGTTCGGTCGAGTCCTTGGCACTGATATCGACCATCCGCGCCCGACCCGATTCATTGAAGTGGGTAAAATCAGACATTGTTGCGTGGAATCAGTACCTTACAGTCGATACACAGCGGAATTATAGGTGCCGCCTGAAACGAAGGTCAAGCCGAAGAAAGACAGCGCTCGTTGGTGCCACAACAGAGGGTAGACATTGGCAGACCGCATGGAACTTTCCCTGCCCTTCGCCCTATACTGAGCAAACTTCGCTTCAGCACCCTCTAGGTGATCGGTGAGAATCATCACGGCAGTCGTGGTTGTAGCACTGATACTCGTAGGGACGGTTCTGCACTATGTGTGGGAACTGATCTCAATCGGGGCCGCCTACAAAGCGAAGAGCTTGTGCTCCGGCGTCTTCGTCTCGATGCGCTCTCCGGAGGATGTGCTGCATAACGACCTTGGAGTCGAGGATCTACCCATACTGCGTTCGATCAACTCAACCATTGACCGCACGACCCAGACCGTGTCAACCACCTTTCTCGGGCTGATCGGACAATCCGCGGAGTATCGTCCTGGTCTCGGTTGCACCTTGAAGTTCAAGCACTACGAGCCACCGAGGCTCATGGATTTCAATCCCACCCTTGACCTCGTCAACACCTTGCCCGGTCACTGGCCGGCGACGGATTCGAGGGCGGAGGTTACGGCGGCGGTCGATCGGGACCTGTTGAATGCGGCTCTGGACTGGGCTTTCGCTGAACCTGCTCAGACACGTCTCCGGCGCACACGCGCAGTGGTCGTGGTGCACCAAGGTCAGATCGTAGGAGAACGGTACGCACCGCCCTTTGACCAACACACGCCCTTGATCGGCTGGTCGATGACCAAGAGCGTGATGCACGCACTGGCGGGTATCTTGATTCAAGAGGGAAAGCTATCGCTCACCGATCCGGTTCAGGCGCCGGAATGGCCGGAGTCGAGCAACGGCAGACGCGCGATTACGGTGGATCATCTCCTGCAGATGACCAGTGGAATAGACTTCGATGAGAACTACACCCACCCGCTGGCCGATGTCACGCATATGCTGCTGCGGACTCCGGATATGGCCAGTTATGCGGCCCGCAAGAAGCTCGTCGCGGAGCCAGGCTCGCAGTGGCGCTATTCGAGCGGCACCACGAACATTCTCAGCCGCGTCATGCGTCGTGCGGTCGGCGACACCGACTATCATTCCTTTCCGCATCGTGCCCTGTTTCAGCCGCTTGGTATGACGGGCGCCGTGCTCGAGCCGGACGCCTCCGGGACGTTTGTCGGTTCTTCCTATACGTACGCCACCGCGCGCGATTGGGCCAAGTTCGGTCTGCTCTATCTCCAGGACGGCATGTGGAACGGGCAGCGCATACTGCCGGCGGGCTGGGTCCGGCATGCGACCACCCCGGCGTCACGTATTCCGGGAAATGCCTTTGGCGCGCACTTCTGGCTACAGATACCGGACGAATACAGGAGCGGGGGAAACGTAAATCTCTTACCCCAAGACACCTTCCACGCCGTAGGACACGGAGGCCAATTCATCACCGTCATTCCCTCACGCGAGCTGGTCGTGGTTCGACTCGGACTGAGCCGCTACGCGTCAGCCTGGCAACATGACATCTTTCTGAGCAAACTGCTTCTAGCGGTCAAAGAGTCACTCGTGCAGAGCTGAGGCGATCACGAAGTCGATGAGTCCCTACAACAACGTCGGGCCCAAGACCAATACCGGATCCAAGTCGGGACCACGATAGCTCAGGCCGGCGATGAGTCTTGCGGCATTTCTCATGCATCTGCTCTCAATAGACTCCTAAAGTAGCCTTGCTATACTCCCAGCAGTGCGGGAAGAACCATGAAGAACCTGCTGCGTGGAATCGCGACACTTGGGTTGATCACCATCGTCGGAGGTCTGTGGTGGATGTACAACTCGCTGGATGCTCAGATCGCGTCCGCGATTCGCCGCTATGGCCCTGACATCACCGGTGTGCCGGTCAGCCTTTCGGATGCCAAGACCGACCTCGTCGACGGCAGAGCGGCATTACACGGCCTGGTGGTCGGCAACCCTGAGGGCTTCAGGACCGCGCATGCCCTGTCGCTCGGCGAAATCAGTATGACGCTCGACATCGGTTCGCTCACGACGGACGTGATCCGGATCAAGGAACTCACCCTCATCAAACCGGAGATCACCTACGAATATGCCGGCGGCGGGAGTAATCTCGACGTCCTCCAACGCAACATTGAGCGTTCGATCGGCCGACAAGACGATAAGAGGAAGAACTCTCGGGAGTCGGAATCGGGCAAGAAACTCGTCATCGAGCATTTATACATCAAGAACGGTACCGCCCGTGTGAGCGTCGAACTTCTCGACGGCGATGCGGTACAAGTGCCGATTCCCGACATGCACCTACGGGATATCGGGAAGAAGTCGAACGGCACGACGGCCGGAGAAGCGACCCGACAAGTTCTCGGTTCGCTCGTCCCGCAGGTCAGCACGGCCGTGGCGTCACTTGGCGTGAATGTCGCCGGCAAGACCATTCAGAAAGGCATGGAAACCGCGACTCAGACCATCAAGGACCTTTTTAAATAGCGAAAATATCTAACTGCGGTCCAATTTCGACCGGTTCGTCCTTACCATCCCCCTCTTTTTGCAGTCTGGAAAAACAACGGCCGTTTCAGTACACTCTTTCGAAGCGCAATCCGCCGTCGCCGATGGAAAAGCCGACACATCAGACTTTCACGATCTTGCAGCGAGGATTTCGATGGGATTTTTAAGCAGACTGCTCGACATGCCCTCGTTCACCGGCGCCACCAATGCACTCTTGGTCGAGTTGGCTCTTCCCGAATTCACCGAATCGCAACGATCCCGATTAAAAGGCCGGGTTGTCGACCTCTACCGAACTCACAAGGCTTCGAATGGG
The DNA here is from genome assembly GCA_002083365.1 of Nitrospira sp. SG-bin1. Lineage (NCBI taxonomy): Bacteria > Pseudomonadati > Nitrospirota > Nitrospiria > Nitrospirales > Nitrospiraceae > Nitrospira > Nitrospira sp. SG-bin1. The sequence continues at coordinate 113,417 of LVWS01000022.1, forward strand.
TCGACCGAAGTCATGCTGGCGGAGCTGAACCAAACGCCGCGCTTCTTTCAACTGAACATGTTGGCGCTCGCCATGAAAGACCTGGGTTATCCCCCGCCGTTCAAGAAAGAAAAGCTCCAGAAGGTCAAGGACCCCTTCGATCCAAAGCACGCGGATGAATATGCCATGCGCGCGGTCGCCCGGCGCCTCAAATGGCACTATGGGGTCGAAGTCTGGATCGCCGAGGAATCGATCAGTTTTGACTCCTGGTAGCGAGACCATCGCTTGACAGACCCAGGGTACGCGGTTATTCTGCCCCGGTTCCTTCATTCACGTCGGGAGGCACGAGAGACGATATGCATATTCCTGCTTTGAGGACCCTGTTCCTTGTGGCCCTACTCGCTCCATTCGCGGCGACCTCCATCCAAGCCGCCGAATTTAAGATGGGGGTGGTGGACCCTCAATCCGTCTTGGAAAAATCCAAGGCGGGGAAGCGGGCGCTCGAAGGGCTGAAGGAATACGTCTCGACAAGACAGAAACTCCTGGCGAAAGACGAGGAAGACCTCCGCAATTACGAGAAACAATTGAAGGAACAGGCCCTCAAGTGGACCGACACGGAAAAGAAGGAAAAGGAGGGACAATTTCGGACGAGGGTTCAAGACTTCCAGAAGCGTGCACAGGAGTTCAACATGGAACTCCAGAAAAAGCAGAAGGAGTTGGTCGACGAATACATGAAGAAAATCTCCTCGGCGACACAAACGGTCGCGGAAAAGGGAGGGGTGGCCCTCGTCGTGGACAAAGGCAGCGAACAGACCGTCAAGATCGTGATCTACAATAAAGACACGATCGACCTCACCGACCAGGTGATCAAGGAATTCGATCGGGTGAACAAGTAGCGCTGGAAGAACGAAGCCGCTTCACTTCTCCAACGGATATCCGGCCTCCCGCCACGCGCGAATCCCTCCATCCATCGAAACCACGTTCCCATACCCCATCTGTTGCAAGGCATCCGCCGCCAACGCCGATCGATACCCTCCCCCGCAATAGAGCACAATGGAGTCCTGCTTATTCGGAACCATCGATTCGATATCCCGTTCGATAATCCCTTTGCCAAGATGCCGGGCGCCTCGCGCATGGTCCTGGGCGAATTCATGATCCTCCCGGATATCGATAAAATGGAACTGCTCACCACGGTCAAGACGAGCCTTCACTTCGGTCACGCTGCACTCCTTGACACGTTGTTTCGCCTGTTCGACCAGTCTTAAGAAGCCGGGATTATGTTTCATGCTCCTCCGCTTTCTTCAAAACAGCGATACCTGCTCAACGCCAGGACGTCGAAACGTCTGTGGAATGGCGGTCATGTCATCGTCCGGAAATCCCGCTCTCCGTTTGGCCAGCAGGAATAACTGCTCGATCAGTTTCCAATAGGGCCCCTGCCCCGTCTGCCGCTTGAAGAATCGGCTTTCCGTCAACACCCCGCCCCTGATCTCACGAAGTCGATTGGTGATTTTCCCCAGCCGATCCGGAAAGGCCTCCCCGATCCGGTCCAGAAACACCGGTTCTAGGCTGCCGGCGAGTCTCAACAAGCTGTAGGTCGCGGTACGGGCGCCGGCATCATAGGCCCGCTCCAACAATTCAGGAATATCATCTTCATTCAGCCCGGGAATGACGGGTGCGATCGAAAGACCCGTCGGAATACCGGCATCGGAAAGAGCCTTCATGGTGGAGAACCGCTTGATGATCGACGGCACATGCGGCTCCACCTTGCGGGCCACATCGTCGGAGGAGAAAGGAATGCTGAAATACACGACTACCCAGGCCTCGCGATGCGACCGAACGAGCACATCGAGGTCGCGAACCACCAATGAACCTTTCGTGATGATCGCGACAGGGTTCCGATACTCCGCGCAAACCTCCAAACAGGCGCGGGTCAATCCGTACTCGGCCTCGAGCGGTTGGTAGCAGTCCGTGTTTCCAGAAAAGACAATCAGCTCTCCCTTCCATGACGGCTTTTCAAAAGCCCGCCGAAGCAGCCGCGGTGCCTCTTCCTTCACCACGATCTTGCTCTCGAAATCGGTTCCGGCCCCGAACCCCCAATACTCGTGGGACGGGCGCGCATAACAATAGGCGCACGCATGGAAACAGCCCCGATAGGGATTGACGCTCCACCGAAACGGCAAGTCCGGGCTGTCGTTCCGGCTCAAGATCTCCCGGCTGTCGTCCGCATAGAGCGAGAGCGTGGCTGTGCCGGCCGGTTCGAGCAGGTCCCGATGCCGTGACTCAAAGGGATTGGGGGGATTGGAAATCTGACGCATGAACCTATCCTGTCCTTCAGGCCCAATGGATGTCAATTCCCCACGTTGGTTCGCAAGATCATAATGCAGTGGTTTCGTTGACTCTCCGGAACTCAGATGTTAGATTCCAACCGCTTTTTGAAGAGCGACCTGTGTACGATCTGAAACATCTCCGCGATAACCTCGACCACATCCGTACCGCGCTCGGACGACGCGGGAACGATGTCCCGTGGGCCGATATCCAGAAACTAAGTGAAGAACGTCGAACCGCCACCATGCAGGTCGAGCAGCTTCGCTCCGAACTCAATAAGGGCTCCGAAGAAGTGGCTCGGCTGCGCCGGGCCAAAGCACCGGCCGACGAAGCCATGGCGGCGATGAAACGGCTGGGGGATCGGATTAAGGACATTGAGGGAACCCTGCGAAAGGTCGAAGAAGCGCTCACGGATGTCGCCCTACGCATTCCCAATCTGCCCCATGCCTCGGTTCCGGTGGGGACGGATGCATCAGAAAATGTGGAGGTCCGCCGTTGGGGAGCCATCCCGACTTTTTCGAATCCTCCTAAACCCCATTGGGAGGTCGGAGAGCACCTTGGCATCCTGGATTTCGATCGAGCCGCGAAGATCGCCGGAGCCAGGTTTTCCGTCATGACGGGGGCCGGCGCCGGGTTGGAACGAGCGCTGATCAACTACATGCTGGATCGGCACACCACCCAACATGGCTATCGAGAGGTCATTCCTCCCCTCATGGTCAATCGCGCAACGATGACCGGAACCGGTCAGCTTCCCAAGTTCGAAGACGATCTCTTTCGCCTGAAAGACGAAGACTACTTCCTCATTCCCACCGCCGAAGTGCCCGTGACGAACCTGCATCGTGAGGAAATCCTCAGTGGCGAGCGTTTGCCGCTGCGCTATACGGCCTACACGCCCTGCTTCAGACGAGAAGCCGGGTCCTATGGGAAGGACACGAGAGGTCTGATTCGGCTTCACCAATTCAACAAAGTCGAACTCGTGGCCTTCACGACACCAGATCATTCCTACGAAGAGCTTGAGCGCCTGACGGGGCATGCCGAGTCGATCTTGCAGGATTTGAATCTCCCCTACCGCGTCATTACCCTCTGCACCGGTGATATGGGGTTTTCCGCGGCGAAGACGTATGACCTTGAGGTGTGGCTGCCGTCGCAGCAACAATACCGGGAGATTTCGTCTTGCAGCAATTTCGAATCGTTTCAGGCCAGACGAGCGAACATCAAGTATCGGCCGACCGGAGGAAAAAAAGACGTCAAGACCGACTTTGTCCATACCCTCAATGGCTCCGGTCTTGCCGTGGGACGAACCCTCGTGGCCATCTTGGAAAATTTCCAGCAGCCAGACGGTTCAGTTGAGATTCCTTCCGCCCTGCGGCCCTATATGGGAGGGATGGAACAAATACGGCAAGAATAGAATCCCACCCGTGGTATGATTTCTCGCGCTTATCCCTTAGCCGGGGGAGTCAGCCAAGGTATAAAAGGTATCCGACCCCGTAACTTCAACAACCTTCCACATACGGAATTACTCCCGCTCGCTTGCCGGTATCCGACAAAGCCGGATCTCCTTTGGACTCGCAATGAAACGCCGCAGCGTCCCTCAGTGTAGCTGCCGTGCGCGCAGGTACGCTTTCAGTTCCTCTGAGTAATACTGAACGATTTTTCGCTCTTCTGATGATAACGGCGTGTTGCCGACGAGAACCGGAGAACAAAGGATGGCTTCACAGGAATGGATGAACCCATGGATTTCTTTGCGTAACGGAGAAAATGGGCTGCTAGAAGCCGACATAGGTCATCGCCTTTCTCACAAGGTGTCGGCGGTTAGGCCCTCCGGAACCCGCCGATAATATTGTGGTCCGGTCTCTTGAAGCGAGACCGATCAATACCACGGCACGGAATTCATCGGACGAGACACGTTAGGGCTGCTGACCTTTCTTGTAGACGAAGACAGCCGCAATCACCAACCCAAGAATCACTGCACCAAATGTCAGCCAGTTTGCATCCATGATGTCTCCTTCCGTGTATCACTAAGTCCACCGAGTCACCAAACCACAGCTTTGCAGCCCCCAACCAGGCACTTCATCTTGCAACCTTCGTATCGCCTGCCTCTCTACTATGCGATGAGCGGCGATGGCCGCGTTGGAATATCGATCTACCGGCTAATCAATTGACCCGGTCTTGGCACGGTTCGGCCTGGTCACGAGTGGCAATCACCTCGTTTTCGGTGTGAACCGCATCCCGCTTGGATGGCAGCACTACTTGCAAGTCGTTCTTCACCCATCTGACGCCGCCAATCCCTTTGGCGAGATCCTCCACCGTCTGCTTTGCCTTGTCGGAATCCACTTGGCCTCGGATCATCACCACACCCTGTACACTTTCGACATTGATCTCTCTTCCCCTAACCCGAGCGTCGGTAAACAGAGTCGTCTTGGTCTTTGCCGTCAGCCAGGCATCATTGAGGGTGATCATCTCCTCGGCATTGCCGGGGCCGTTTGCCAATACGGTCAAGAATGACCCACCGATCACCACCGTCGCGCATAACATCAGAACTATCCGTGTCGTCATTGTCGTCTCTCCATACCCGAATAGAACAATCCGATTGTCAGTGCGCTATCCATGAATGTATTCATTCTCAGAGATTCCTCACGACGTCCCCACAAGTGGAGCAGACCGGCGTCCTCTCCACCTCCCATCGGCAGACCTTGGCACCCAAGGCCTGCAGCCGTTCAGAGAACTCTCGCATCGGAGCGGCGGAGACTGAGGAATCGGTCACGCTGAGAAGAACCAGGAAGCGCAAGAGATGGGACAGTCACCGAAGCTTCATACGGGACATTATCACCCTGGGCGCAATGAGGCTCAGAGTCAAGCACTATAATGTAGGTCTGGGCGATGCGGGGCGTTCCTTTTACCGCATTCATCCAATGCCGGGTCATCGTAAGAATCGCCAAACGCCCACTGAACGTACCCTTAATAGCGCTTGACTCCGGTAGCGAATGCGATCAGGGTGATCCTATGTGTTGTGAGCCCGTCAGCTGTCCAGGCTAGCGCGCATTCCGTCCAACACCGGCGCGTCTGATTCCTCGGTCCTCCGCCGTTTCCTCGAAGATCGAGTGTCCTTCAGTTCAACGAGGCAGTGATTTTGAATTCTGAGGGTTGGTGTCCTTGGCGTCTGGGTGCACCACGGCCACTGAACAGGGGCTCACGGCGTGCCTGCCGGAATCCGGAACGAACCGATGATGTCGTCGCGTTGTTCAAGAGAGACCGGCTTGTCGGTGAAAAGACGGTGGCTGAAGCATCGCCCTCATGGAAATGGATGGTACAACGGTGCGCACACAGGAGGATCCAACAATGATTACAATCACCAGAAAGGCCGAAGAGAAGATTCACGAACTGATGCAAGAGGACAAGGAGACCGTCGGTCTACGAGTGTATGTCAAAGGCGGTGGGTGCCATGGCTATCAATATGGGATGTCGCTGGAGTCCTCGATGCAGGAGGATGACACAATCGTTGAACAGGGTGTCGTCAAGGTCATCATGGATTCGCAAAGCGCTCCGTTGCTGGTCGGGACGGAAGTTGATTATGTGGACCGGACAGAGGGTTCGGGTTTTGTGATGAAGAATCCGACCGCCAAGACGACGTGCGGATGCGGCAGTTCGTTCAGCGCGTGACCGAGCCGATCAACACGGGAAGGAACTCATGAACAAGTGGCGTGATTTTCGGCGCGAGATGACAACGGAGCTTTTGCTGCTCGCGTACGTAATAGCGTGGGGGATTGCGCTGCTAGTGACTCACTTGCTGACGAATTAACAGGGCGTCATGCGTCACTACTTTTCGCTGATCCGCTGTGCTCAGTACGGCCCGGGGTGGGGCCGGTGTTTCCCCTTTGTTTTGTCGACATGGAACCATCCTCTCCTTGGGTGACGCCGGTTCCGGTGGATTGAGTAGAATCCAAACTCCAAACCGGTCCTGCTGTTGAAAGACCAAGCGCACCCATTTGGGCTTTGCACCACCAGGAAAAATGAACGTGCTCGCAGGCGCGTCCACATCCGAACTTGGCTCTCCCGCACACTATGCGCTTTCCTAGTATCACATTCACGGGACCTGTATTACCTTAATGACGGTCGTCATGCAGCATAGAGGAAACACTGCTTGTGTGGCTTCTCGTGATCGTCTTGCTGCTGCCTATCGCTGATACCGAACAGGTGATATTGAAAAGCTTTGCGACCTATGAGGAGTGTCAACCGGAGGGAGATCGTGTTCGATTGGAAATGGCGGAGAACTATCCTTCCGATGTCTTTCGCATCATGTGCGCATTTCGAGCCTCCCCCAAGGTATTGGCACACCAACGGTAGATAGATTCCTTGCACCTCGCACGACGAGGTTTGATCTACCGTCCCACCTGCTGCGCCGGACAAACCATCCTAGTTTGCCTACTCCTTCACAGTCGGGTGTGACATCGAAGGGAGCGGTTGATCGTCCGCGTCGGTCTTGGAAACGGTCGAAACCGCACTGTGAAACGCCTCAGCATCTCCTCATACCCCATCTCTATACCAGTGAGCATGGCAAAGATTGGTTCTCGGTGAAATAAGACGACGAACTTCCGCTAGGGTCTTGCTGTTCGAGGGAACTTTACTTTGTGAATCGAGGTGACCTGGTTCTTGATACTGGGGGCTCATGAGTGGTCACACCCTCGCGGCTAAGCCACGGTATACGGCTGGTATCGGGCAGTTGGTGATCGGTGTTCTTGTCGGACCCGCTGAAGCGGACTAACTTCTTGTGGTCTTTCCTTGTGCCACTAGGACCGAGACGAGGCTTGAGATGTTTCTTTGACTGCATGCTTTCATTGTACCAGGGAAACGCGTCGCCGGGCGAAGTGCATTACCCTCGATCTTCCACTGTTTGCGTCGCTACGAAACGACATCGTGCCTGAAAGCCGATATCCTAGGGGACTTACTGGTTTTTGCGATACAGGCTTAGAGATAGCATTTTCTTTATTAGGAACCCTATCGTAAAGAGTGGAGTACTCCGTTGACTGCCTGGAGTCACATCGAAAGACCTCACTCAAACCTATGAAGCAGGAGGGATTTATGATGACTTCACAAGGTGTTCCAGTGTCGACAGGCGGAACTGTATTGTTTCTTGGGCTCTTCACCATGATCCTGATGAGCGATGTGGCCTTTGCAACAAGCGGAATGAAAAGAGCTCTATGTGAAATACCGCCCGGGCAAAATGCTCTGCGGGCCGAACAAGATCACGAGAGGGGCACCCTTATCATTTCCGGTGAGCTGATCAGCACGGACGGCGATTATTATGTCGTAAAGGAGGAAAGTGGGAAAGAAGTGAGCTTGCTTACCGACAAGAGGACGGACAAGCCGGTCATTGAGAAAGGAGACCGCATTACGGCCTATGTCGACGATGACAATTATGCCCTGTGGATTCGATCCAACGACAGTACGGATCGCCGAAGTGAGCATGGTTCGGTGGACTGCAACCCGGGTTGAACCGGACCATCGGCAGCATAAACGGCGGCAAGAACGTCGCCTATGGCGTGACCGTACACTACCGCCATTTACCGTCTTGTACCGTGGTTTCCCGCTTAATCTCTCCGAATTCCCTACCATTCAATTAGGTGGACAGTTTAGTGGGTTAAGATGGCTGCCTATGGCTTTTCGAAAGATGCCCCAAGGCGTCGACATACTCCTCCACCGCTTCTTTCGCCAAGCTGTAGCAGCGGCACGCCTCCCGTTCGAGCCCCTCCTGATCCAGGATGATGACGATGTTTCGCCCTACATCCACGATCCCTTGTTTCTTGAAGTCCATCAGCCACTCTTTCACAATCGCGGAATCCACACCCACTTGAAGAGCAAGGAAGTCACTTGAGAACGGAAACGATTCAATCCCCGTTCGTTGCCAATGGGCTTTGAGCCAACGGGCCAGACGTTGCGCGGGAGAATGGAATTGACTGCATCCCACGGAAATGACGGCAAGGCTCATGATCAGCAAGTTATATCGGGCAAGCGCCGCGTGCAGATAGGGCAGACTTGGAAGTCTGTCCATCACTTCAGCTGCAGCGAGGCGTACGGCCCTGCCCGGGATTTGAACCATGGCCAAACAGGGTGAGCGGTTGTCGCCCAACAGGATGGACGCTCCGCTACAGCCTTCTCTTCCGCTCACGGTCACTTCGACGATGTGTTCCTGGTCCTGCGCATTGGTCAAGCTGATGGCGGAATCGATAGGAAAGTGAAAAAACTGAATGGGGCGACCGGCTTCTTCGATCCCGTCGCCGAGGTGTAATTCGATGATGTCGCAAGAGGGGACAATCGACCGGCGCTCCGCTAGCGGGAGACCTCGCAGCATGCTGTTGTTCTCAAACAGGTCGTCGAGCGCCATACCCTCATCGTAGCCATTGAGAGAGCTATCGCAATAGGAGAACCCCTTGGAATGAATTTGCATGCGGAAGTCAGCCCTCATAGTTTCAACCTATCTTTCCCACGGTCCCCCTCTCACCGGCCGATCACGCCCAAACCGACCCACCCGTGGCGCAAACGGTGGCAGGATCGAGAACAACACCCAGCAGCGGCAGGACCATACAGGCGGACATTTCTAAATTGGGTTGATCCATGCGCAACGGTCCTTGACTTGATTGCAGGGAGACACTACGATGTAACCACACTTGCGACCACAAGGGAGACACTCGTGAGATTCACCAACGTGCGAGGGCTGAAGACCAAGACGTCCGAAATGCTGAGGACCGTCGAACGAGGGAACACCGTCCTCGTCACCACCCATGGGCGCCCGACCGCCATGTTGGTTCCCGTGACGGAAGACGACATCGAGGATGCCTTATTGGCCTATAGCGCAAAGTTGCGGAAGAAGATCGAAGAAGGATTAAAAGACATCCGCGCGGGCCGATCCATGTCCCTATCCGACTACAAAGCTACGCGGAAGAGAAAGAAAGTCCGTACCGCGTGACCTGCCGGGTGTTTCTGTCCGAGAAGGCACAATGCGATCTGGATGCCTTCTCCGACAAGATCACCAATCAAATTCTCGCCGACTGTGCCCGCCTCGCCGACAATCCCATTCCCGACGGCAAACGGATCAAAAAGTTGCAGGGCTTTAAAACACCGTTGTATCGATTGCGAGCAGGTGATTATCGGGTGGTCTTTACGCGATCCGGGGCCCGCATCGACATCGTGCGCGTGCTCAGCAAACCGGATTTTCAGAAGGCTTACTGAGTGGCTAACCACGCAGTAGCGTTATGTGGGCAGACCAGGGATAATGAACGATACACGAGCTATTCCGCGATGATCGGCCCATTTCCATTGTGCGCGACCGGTCCGTGAATCAAGCCGGCATCGACGCGATAAAACGCTCTGAGCAGGCCTCTCAAGACGAACTCGTCACGGAATCCCTACTTCTCGTCCCGGATCGCCGCCTTTACTTTGGCCTGGAGCTCCGGGGTGACCTCTCGGATCCCGTGTTGTTTCGCGTGTTCCGCCGCATTCTTCAGCACCTCTTCCTCGGTTTGGCCCCGTACAACGTGCTTGCATCCGGATGACGGATCAACCTTGGCGCACTCAACGATTTTTCCCATGGTCGTCTCTCCTTGGTAAGCCGGCTATAGAGACCGTGCGTGCTGTCATGCGAAACCCTGTACTCAGTTCAATCCGGGCAACTTCGAGCCACTCTGCGATGGACAACATCAGGGTCAGGGGACATGAGACTCGATGGTCTTACTTGCTCGCCGGTTTGTCCGATACAAAACTTAGGGCATGCTTACTGTGCTCGTCGTACTTCACGATCACCTTATCGCCAACGGCAGGATCCTTATCCGTCGCCTTCCTAGCGGTCGTCTTGTCGAGATGGAGAGGAACCACTTCACCGGTTTGCTCGTTCTCGACTGACACATCCCATTGGTGCGCAGCCACATCGCGGTTCACCACGTTGACGACCTTACCGTGGATCGTTCGTCCCGGTTGTTGTACGTCGGGTTTGTCATAGATCTCCCGCTCTGCCGATAAGGCCACGGTGGCCAGAACCACACCAAACGTCACAGTGAGAAAACTCACGCCGACCGTCGTGAATGACCCGTGCATGCGACACCTCCCTTGCTGGGAACCGGACATCTTTTCCCGAAGCATAGCCCGGTCTAGGGAAAGACCGAAGCTGGAATAATCCCTGGTGTCACCTGTCGGAATGAGGCCGCCACGCGCGTTGCTCAAGTCCTTAAGACTTAGGCAGTCCCTCTTTCCTTCAATCATAGAGACCAGCTTGTTCTGGTGCTCTTGCGAACACGCTAATAACACAAAACACCTGCCCTTAACTCCCCGACTATGATCGGCGGCCCCCCTCTTAGTGCTTTGTATCGCTAAACCGCAAGCAAGGAACCGCCCTAAAGTTCCGAAGCATGCATATCTACGATCTATACGTGTATATGCGCAAGGGACGCTCCCAGTGCAGGTTTATATACCAGTCCCATATGGTGAGCCCCATAGCCTATAGCCTCCTACATAGACACCCGCCTCCTGATGTCGATGAGGGGTTACTTGCGCAGAACGAGGGTCAATTTCATGACGTTACATGACGAAATCCAGGTATCCGTGATCGCCTGTGAGGTCATACTTGATCGCGGCATGAATACGGACGAACTCAATCACCACCTCGAAACACGGGCCCCTTCGGTACTATCGCTTCGAGGTGACGGAACAAATTCCGCAGTCGTGTCCCAGATCGACACTAGCGGCATAAGAGGATATAAGGAGTGACTGCTATGATGCCATGGATCATCGAACCGTTTTTGGTGGGGGCCATTATAGGACTCATGTACATAGTGGTATCGAAATGGCGAAAGAAATGGCGGAAGTGGACTGAGTGACTTATAACGACTCAGCCCGTCAGAGGTTTAGGTCCCATATCGCTCTGCAACACCAGATCAAGGAACGGCTGAGCTCAGTTCTTGATGATCGCACAAGCTAGAATCCTAGGGAACGCCGAAGCGAGCATGGTTCGGTTGACTGCAACCAAGGTTAAACCGGACCATCGGCATCACATGCATGGTCTGGATGACGAGATTTTGAGACAGACCTAAGGAAGTGAACAACGCCGAAACCACGTCCACCCAGGAGCGCTCAGGATCGAATGCGCGTGGTAAAAGTATGGGGCTTACAGGGGTTTAATCCGGAGCCGACGAAGGACACCAAAGGGTTGAGCCAGGCCGGAAATCTCCCGCTTGACATCATCCTCTAAGAGCGAAGTCCTCTCCAACCTTGCTGATGGACAACTCAAGCTGAGTGAAGCCATAGATTCACTTGCTGATGAGATCAGAAGGCAGAATACTCCCCTCAGATTTGTGCTCTTCAATGTACTTTTTACCGTTCTCATAGGCTATTTCATCAACATTACTACTCCCCATGTCAATGAAACCATTCATCGCTCTTTCACAAAGAAGGAAATCATAAAAAAGTTACAAACCGAAGCAACCTCCATAGGGTTACAGCCAAAAGACCTTCAGGAACTTCGTGTGATTGTGGCAAGTGCTCTAAAGGTCAGAGAGACACCAAGCAGAACATCTATGATCATTGGAATTCTTAACCAGGGACGAGTGGTGAAACAAGTGACAAAGGGGCGTGATTGGACTCTTGTTGAGTTTTCGGATGGTGACATCACTCATAGAGGATGGGTTTTCACCAGATACCTAAAACGCTTAGCACCCAGTTCCAGATAAATGCCCATATCTCTAAATAGCGATAGGAACGGCAATAGTTAGTACGTCGATGATTGACAAATGCGAGATCGATCAGAAGTCTGATGAGTTAGGGGTACACCCGTCGAACGTTCAACGCGATTACGTATTTGGATGGTTACTTGCGGGACTGTTTCAGGACAATAACCCTCTCCGTGATCGTTTAATCCTTAAAGGAGGCAATGCATTTCGCAAGGCTTACTTTGAAAATACCCGATTTTCTAATGACCTGGATTTTTCGACTCAGGAAGCATTAAGCGAACAATCGTTCAGGGATGGATTAGATCAAGCGTGTTTATTCGCCAAGACTAATAGTGGAGTAGAGTTTCTAGTGGATCAAAATCGGATAGGAACTCGATCTCTTGCAGATAAGGAAAGCACCATTTATGAGGCTCGGGTGTATTTTAGGAGTTTCTATGGGGAGGAGGACGTAACCCTCAAAGTGAAGCTTGACGTTAATGAGTTCGATCGTATTTATCTTCCGATTCAGAGGCGTAAATTGATTCACGGCTACTCTGATTACATAAAATGCGAAGCGGTGTTACGTTGCCATAAGCTGGAAGAATTGCTGGCCTCAAAACTCAACGCCTTATTGCATCGTCGTCATTCTCCAGATCTCTATGATTTTGTCTATTCGATCCTCTTTCCAAAAACACTCGATGTTTCAAGATATGAAATTATTACGACATTCCTAAAAAAAACTATATATGAATCAACGCCACAAATCGTTTGTAACTTATTGTTTGAGATCCCATTTCAAACCATTCGCGGGTTTTGGAACGACTACCTAGTCTGCCCGAAGGTCTCCCTATTTACCTTTGAAGAAGCAGAAACTACATTCCGTTCCGCTATCACGGAGCTGTTTGGACTGATTGTTCCACAGCCGCAACCTGCCTTTTTGCCTTCCGGAGTGGGTGCGACTGTTAGCTATTATGGAAGCACTTCTCGCAATACGATTATGGAAGCTGGTCGTCTCAAACGCCTTCTGAAGATAATGTACGACGGTTACGAGCGCCTGGTTGAACCCTATGCACTTGCCTACAAGCGACGGAAGGACGGTGTAGCTCAAGAATATTTTTACGCATATGACTTGAGCGGTGGGCGGAGCGGTCCAGGGATCAAGTCGTTCATTTCTGGCAATGTTCAGTCCATAAAACTAACAGAACAGTCGTTCGAACCTCGCTTTCCCATTGAGCTTGGCGGAACCGGTGGATATTTCGGTACCACACCCTTTTCGTCTCAAACCAGCCGTACTTCAGCAGTTGACAGCTCCTCTCGTCGCCGCCAGTCTTCATCCTCTTTTCGTTCTTCTCGAAAAAAGACGGCATCGCCGTTAGGACTCACATATACGGTACAGTGCCCATATTGCAACAAGCGCTTTAAACGAGACAGGATTGATACAAAGCTAAATGAACATAAGGACCACTATGGCAATCGCTGTTACGGACGTATAGGATTCATCGTCTACTAGCGGTACACAATAGATCATCCCTAGCTCTCATTATTTTGGTCTGACTTGTCCTGGCAAAGACATTCCTAGCCACATAGGTTTCTGCACTAATAGCTTTTGTCCATCGACCAGCGTAGAGTTCCGCCCGTCAGTTGTGAGAGCTGACCGTAGGTTCGTGCGGCGGATCTAGCAGACATTAGATCCGAGGTGGCGCTTTCGTCCCTAACACTACAACTTACAATTATTAAATCCCTGACATTCTCACGGGTTTTTAATCTTTTTGTAGGGTGTGGTGTGCGCTATGCCGAAGCGTCGTGCTATCGTTTCCGTCATCGCCAACCCATTCGCCTTCGACCGGCTTTAAGCGGCTCCCCGTCTGGGTGTCGAAGACCGATATTGTCGTCCACTTCAAGCTCAGCCCGACCGATGCCAAAAGGCCACCAGCCTAGGGATTGAGAGTATTGATCTCAGTCGCCATTGAGGTATATTTGATCCGCACAATTCAATGCCATCTCTCCGACGAGACGGGCGGGCCACCGCCGACACCATGTGAGAAGGGAGGGGTGACTCATGGCAGTATCTATTAACCCTCTTCAGAACTTAGTCCAGTTGCTTCACAATCCGCTCGCGAGGACAGCCCTGTTGTACATTGCGGGAATTATTGGCGTTCTCATCTTCAGCTATTTCGCGACACGACAATGGCTGTAGCCTCATAGAGACGACTCAGGTGGAGCTCATAACCGGAGTGTCCGATCCTGATAGAGGTCTCTCCCCATACTTTGAGAATTGGTAAGGGGTGGGGACGCTAAATGGTTGCATATAGGGTGGTTGGCAGGCAAGCGATCTGCTCGCAGCAATCCCCTAGCTGCTAGCTCTCGATCTTTCACCAGCACCCTCTCCACCGTGGACTCTGCAACGGGTTCGACATAGATCCCCTGTTGGCTGTAGGTCTCCGCTTCAAAGCGCCGATTGCACCGCCCCTCTCCAAAGGCCTGGCTGCATGCAACACGAGCTGCATCATAGCTGCAAGGGAGCTGGTGGTCTTGCGTTGGACCGAAGACGGTGAATATGCTGAACGTACGGTCCTGATGGACGCAACCTTCACCACCGAACGTGAGAATGGAGCGAACTCATGGATTCACTGGTCACCTGGACGAAGGTCGTGTACGCCCTCCACGCGTTCAGCCTGCTGACCGGCATTATCGGCACGGCCACGGTGGTCGGGGCATTCCTCACCGGCTGGCCGTCGATCATCGCGGTCATTCTGAACTACATCAAGCGGAGCGAGGCTCGCGGCACCTGGCTCGAATCGCACTTCCGCTGGCAGATCCGAACGTTCTGGTTCGGCCTGCTCTGGATGACCCTCTGCGGGGCCTTCATCATCATGACATTGGGAATAGGCTTCCTCCTCGTGTGGCTGCCGATCGGTGTGGTCGGATTGTGGTTCGTGTATCGCATCATTCGCGGCTGGGTCACTCTTGGCGATGGACGTCCAATGTACGTGTGAACGAGACGGCCTTTATGAGCACACCATTTCCCGTCCGCTTGGGGACTTTGTCTTAGTGATGGTCTCAGTTGCAAGGGAGTGGGACACATCTGCCGACCTGGTTGCACATCTCACTCACTGAAGCCGACATGCTGAAGGTTCCCGAAGAACAGTGGATGGGTGTTTACCAATCCACCGGAACGCCGTATACTGCGCGAGCTGATGCGGGGCGGTAAGAGAGATTTTATCCGGCGACTCCATAACAAGAAAACGATGACTAGTCGTCGGGTCAACCGAAGGTTGGTCTGTAAAAAAAATAAGAGTGGTATTTTATCCCGTCGCCAAGAACAATCAGATTGGCTCCGGGTGGAGCAAGCTTGGTTTGGAGGGGTGACGGAGTGGCCGAACGTGCCGGTCTTGAAAACCGGAGATGGGGTAACCCATCCGCGAGTTCAAATCTCGCCCCCTCCGCCATTTTTCAATGAGTCTGTCTGTCAGTATCGGCAGAAGCTTCGCTCTCAAGTGTAATCTTTTTCTCCTGCATGTACCGATTAAGGCGCTTCGTTGCCTCCCGGAGATTATCCTCGCTCGTGATGTTGTATCGGTCAAAGACCGATCTGGCTGTGTGACCCGCTGATCTCATGGCGACCGTCTCAGGGACGAGGTTGTATCCCCCCGGCCAAGCGCAGGTCACTTCAACTGATCGTCTGGACAATAAGTTTCGGGCCGGCACATTATCATATCGGCGTCTCGCCTACCGGCCCATACAAGAAGAACGATGACCGGTATTAATCAGAAATTAAATCCTGATACTCACTATGCCGCCGGAGCCAACCGGCGGCATAGCCGCATATGGGCACCGCCTTCAGTTTGTCCGCACGCACAACGTCCATTAATTTACTCATGAATTCCCCGGCCGCACCCTTGCCTCGCAATTCCTGCGGTGCGAAAACGTAATCGATATAAAGCCTGTCCTTATCCTTGCGGACATTGGCATACACCACCAGCTTCCCGAACGGCATTTCATAGCGTTTTTCTGTCTCGTTATACGTGACTTGATTGTTTGCAGTCATGCTTCACAACTCCTGTTGTGCATTCATCTATAACATTTTCGAGCCGGTCCCTTTCGGGTCAGCGATCCTGACCTTTATGGGATGTGGTAGCGACGATAGGCGGTTGGAGTACGCCGAGTGTCTGTAATGGGCATCACAATGTATTCATTTATAAAATTCTATTGGTTCTACTTTAACGCACACCTTCCTTCGCTTACATGAGGGAAAGCCCCTGGACGAGCAGAATCCATTGATCTGTCCTACGCTAGGAAGTCGCACTTCGTGCGTCGTTCTATCCCTTTTCCCAGTACCACGCGCCTTGGAGCCCTATTAGGCTTAAACTCAGTTGAAAACAATTCAATCGACCCTGGGAGGCTCAATAAAAAACAGTCCTCGCACCTGGCGGTGCTGATGAACAGCCCGTTGTAACGCCATGCCCCAGCTTACCGCTTCAGAAATCGCCCAGCTTCTCCGCGAGATGGGGGACCGCCTGGCGCTGGAAGGCGGAAACCCTTTCCGCGCCAGGGCCTATCACCGCGCCGCCGAAAACCTCGCCCTCAGCACCCTCCCGCTCGACCAGCTCATTCAAGAAGAGCGCCTCACGGAAATCCCCTGCGTCGGCGAATCGCTCGCCCGGGTCATCACTCAACTCCACGAGACCGGGCATTACTCCAGCCTTGAAACCAAGCGCTCGGAGACGCCGCAGGGCATGCTGGACATGCTCCGCATCCCCGGCCTCAAGCCTGACCGCATCAAGAAGCTCTACGAAGAACTCGGAATCAAATCGCTCGCAGAACTCGAAGAGGCCGCCAAATCGGATCGCCTCACATCCGCCAAAGGATTCGGTCCGGCCTTTCAGGCCAAGGTGCTGCAGGGGATCGAGATGAGCCGCCGCCCGCAGGGGCGCCATCTCCACCGCGCTAGAGCTGCGATCAACTATGCAATGGCCGAACTCGAACGCACGCATCCTTACCTCACGTGCATCACGCCCGCGGGGGAATTCCGCCGCGGCTGCGAGCTCATCAACACAATGGCGCTGGTCGCCATCAATCCGCGGCTCAACCGCGATCACGACACAATCACCGCTGGTGACAGCCTCACCGTCCATGTGACCAGTCCCCAGCGCTACGGCATCACACTCCTTCTCGCGACGGGCTCGGATCAGCACATCGAAGCCCTACGAGCGGTCGCCAA
This sequence comes from Nitrospira sp. SG-bin1, assembly GCA_002083365.1. NCBI lineage: Bacteria > Pseudomonadati > Nitrospirota > Nitrospiria > Nitrospirales > Nitrospiraceae > Nitrospira > Nitrospira sp. SG-bin1. Next base: position 130,637 of record LVWS01000022.1, read on the forward strand.
ACAGAAAGGCCTCATTCTCGACGGCGACGGTGTCAGAAAAGGCAATCGCCTTCTTGCCAGCAAACGCGAGGAAGACATCTACGACGCGCTGGACCTGCCGTTCATTGCACCCGAGCTGCGCGAATCCGGCAAGGAAGTGGTTCTGGCGCTCAATGGTGAACTGCCCGAACTGGTTACAGACACAGACATTCGCGGCATCCTGCACGCCCATACGACGGAATCGGACGGCGGGGACACCCTCGAAGACATGGCGCAGGCCACCAAAGACCGCGGCTATGCCTATCTCGGGCTGACGGACCATTCGCAGACCGCGCATTATGCGGGAGGCTTAAAGCCCGCCGAAGTACTGACGCAGCAACAGCACATCGACACACTCAACAAACGCTTCGGCAGCAGATTCCGTATCTTCAAAGGCATCGAGTCCGACATTCTGCCGGACGGCTCGCTTGATTACCCCGACGAGATTCTCGACAGCTTCGACATGGTGATTGCCAGCATCCACAGTCAGTTCCGCAAGGACAAGGCCGAACAGACCGAACGCATCCTCAAAGCCATCGCCGACCCACACACCACCATTCTCGGCCACGTGACCGGACGGCAATTGATGAGACGCCCCGGCTACGAAGTAGACATGGAGAAGATTCTGAAAGCCTGCGCCAAACACGGCGTCGCCATCGAAATCAACGCCAACCCGTGGCGGCTCGATCTGGACTGGCGCTGGTGCGCGCGCGGTCTTGAGCTGGGCTGTCTGTTCAGCATCAATCCCGACGCCCATTCAACAGACGAGATCGACAATGTCGGGTGGGGCGTGCTGATGGCACGCAAGGGAGCGGTCCCGAAAGACCGTGTGCTCAATACCCTCAACCTCGATCAATTCGCCGCCCATCTCGCGCAGCGCAATACGACGCTCACAAGCAGCGCTCGAAGCATAGCTGCAAAGCCGGATAGAATGGACGAACACTCTTAGATGCCTTCTGGCAAGCTGCTTTAAATAGTGAGCTAGTTGCCGTCGCCCCTCACTCCCCTCACATCCCACAAAACGCCATGCAAACCGGGCAATATACCTACAACTCGCTCCTGTTGTAGATTTCTGTATCTTTCTGTACATTTGAAAAATACGCGGAGTCTGGCTCTGGTGGTCTTGAAAACCGGAGATGGGGTAACCCATCCGCGAGTTCAAATCTCGCCCCCTCCGCCACATTGCAACAGTGGTGATTCAGTATCTGCAATGCCTTGGAGCGGGAATGAGACATGACCCAATCCGTGACCTACAAAGGCTACACGATTCAACCAGCGCCTCGGCATCTTGTGGATACCGGCCAGTGGGAATTGAACGTCTTCATTTCATGGATTACTGAGGACGGGGAGGACAGTCGCCATTTCGTGAAGACCGGCCGATATGCGACCGAGGAGGAAGCCACGGCCCAGTGCATTGTCTATGGCCGTCAGATCGTGGACGGCCAGGTTCCCGGCTCATCGGTTGGTTAATCCCACCAACCATCCGACCGTCACCCCTCACGGAGGCGCGCCATGCGACTCGCTGTGATTCTCATTCTTACCCTCCTAAGCGGATGTGCCGGCCTCAAACCTGATCAGATTTCGAATCGAACCGGCAGTTTGTCAGCCAACGAACGCGAGGCACTGTATCAGCAGGCCCGTGAGGCAGCGCAGCAATCTCGTGAGCGGTACATCGCCACGGAACGTCCGGCCCTTCAGCGAAAGTTTCGGCAGGAATACCCCGCGATGACCGACGCGGACCGCGAGGTCCTCGTCAATGATGCGTTGGAGAGAGGGTTGCGTTCAGCGACCGGACGCCGACCAGATGGTCCAATCAAGCAGCCCCAAATGGATTGCATGTCTTCCTCATGGAGAAATTCTGTCTTTTCGAATTGCTATTAGCGAACGTCACGTGATGGAGGAATCCATGGATAGTGGGAAAGGTGGGATCAATCCGATACAAATTCAGGCCATACGGGCCTGTTTAGAAAAGCAATTTGCAGACGTGAAGTTCAGCCAGAATATCAGACCGACGTTCGTCTGTCACAACGGCGTCGAGAAGCAGTCTTGGCACCTGGTCTTTAACGAGCAGTTTTTGGCTGGCCACCCGTCCATCGAGGAACTCCGGCATTTCGTAGACACCAAGGTGATCCCCAAGGTGGTCAAGAATCCCGGAAAGCGAATTCAAATTTCGAAGTTGGGAGACATTACCGTCGAAGAAAAAAATCCATCGTAGGTATACAGAGGCCCGGCACAAATGCGCGTACGATCGACAGGCGGCTGCTGCACCGGATGGAGTTGTTCCACGACCTCGACATACGGGAGCAGACCAATACCGTAAGCCCTTGTGACGTCTTACTGTTTTCCTGACTGTAGGCCTCATGAATGATGCACAAACTACCGAATGACATCTGTAGCCGACAGAACATCGACGGCCACACTGACCGTGAAATGCGAATGTTGGCACCGCACCGTCAATTCACGAGGACATCATGGTCAACTATCCGCAACAGGTACCATTCCAACGGTTACTGGTTCGATTTATCTCGACGTCCACGCCGATCGAACGGCATCTGCTGGCCGGCAAGCAGCTCACGGACACCGAACGTGACCTGATCTATAACACGGTACTCATCCTTCACGCGGCGCTGGAAGTGTGGCAGAAAAAGCGCGGCAGATCTCCGCGAAAACCACCTTCTGACCATTAATCATCATGACGCCGGCGGGAGCAACAGGTTTTGTTACCGGCCTTTCGAGATTCATCATCCTCCTCCAATGGCCAGTGCACGATCGATAAGCGTTACAGACGAGAACACTTCCGCTCACATCCGCCCTTCCGGCTCGGCGAGATTCGGATCGCCTGTCTCGCCTGGCTTAAGCGAGGTTCAAGACGCCCCTTTCCCTGTTTCTGCTGTCAGAAGGGATAACGCTGTTCAGGTATCCAGAAGGTGATGAAGGCGCTGACCTAAGAAGGACGCCGGTATCCCCGAATCTTCGGCCACTCGTCCTTTGGGACGCGGTACGGTACTGATGGAGGTTTCCGTACCACGAGACGCTTGATAAGTAGGAACAGTGCGGTGATGGAAAGGGCTTGGAGGATTTTCATCATGATGAGCCTGACCTATGTATAACGATACCGGCTCCAAGCCTCAAGAATAATTTCATGGCTCGTTTTAAAGGAATTATCTTCTTGTGATACTGTGACACAGTGAACACCCTGGACATTTCGCTCTCCCTTTGAGGAGGCCACCGTGAGCCTGACATGGCCGAACACTGTGAGAGGTCTTCCGGCAATCTGCTTACTAAGTGGCCTCGTTGCCTGTGGCAGCCTCGCAAATTGCTTTAATAGTGGGTTCGTTTCCGTCGCCTGTGGCGGCGGGTATGGCAATCGCGACTTCTCTTCACTGTCGCAGCCCGCGGCCACATCGGCTGAAGGTCGCTGGACCGGCGCGACTCGCACCAGTCGCACCGTCGCTGGACTGGTCCTCCATGACGGCACGTATTGGGTGTTCTATACTGCCATCGGCAATCCCAACCTCCTGGCGGGGCTGGTTCAGGGAACCGGCACGTCGCACTCCGGCTCCTTCGGTTCCTCGAACACCAGGGATTTCAATGTGGAAGGCGCTGGCATTCTCGCGGCAACGATGAGTGGCGCCTATGTGCCGAACAAGAGCTTTCACGGGACGATCGTATACTTCAACGGAGATACAGGGACCTTTACGAGTACGTACGATGCCGACTATGAGTCGGCCCCTGACATGAATCTGGTGGTCGGCAACTATTCTGGGCTCCGTGCCGACCATCACACGGTCACGGTGACCGTGGATTCCGCCGGGACGCTTTCCGGCCACGCATCGGATGGCTGCACCGTTGCTGGGACGTTTGCCCCTCATGCAAAGGGAAATGTATTTCATACCTCTATGACATTCGGAGGTGGCGCCTGTCGCCAAGGAACCGAGACGGTCACTGGAGTGGCGTTTTACGATGCCGCCACACACCGGCTGTACAGCGCGGCCCTCAATAGTGCCAGGACCACCAGCTTTATCTTTATCGGCACCAAGCTGTAGGCATCACCGGTCTCATGTTCTGTCTGGGTTTCCCTTTTCGACTGCGTGGCAAAATCGGCACCCCGAAGTCGTATAGAGCGTGGCTCCCTTTGCCTTCGCCATACCATCTCCAGAGGAAAAAGAGGCTACGTCAGAACAGATCGATCAAGGCTTTAGCCTTTTGCACGGCGGCGAGTTCGGCGGCTTCTCGGGATGGAAAGCTGCCGTCGGCATGGCCCGTGCCGGGGTCCGCTTGCGGGTTCCCACCTGCACGGATGACGTATTGACAGACCCATGTGTGATCAGCCTGTTGACGCGATGTCAATACGATCTGGTGTCGTTTATAGTCGAGTGGGGCCGCGGGCTCGGCTGAATTCTCAGTCATACATTCTCTCTTGTATGATGTTGGCCGTCCGTCCCACCCTCTTGTCTCTCATCGCAGGAGAAAGCATAGCGCCACGCAACCACATTGAGAGCTGGGAATAATCCTTGCGGCCTGGTTATGCAGGGGTGTTGAAGATCCGCTCACGGCTCACTCTTGCTTAGTAAGAGAGCCACAGGGCGATTGATGCCTATCTCCAAGGGGGATAAAACACCGGTGTTTGGATACATCGTGGAGGTGGGGCTCGCCGCGCAGAACTTGAGGTGCACCGACAGAACAGAGATCGTGCGGTAAAAAGGCTGGTGAACATCCCCTCCTATTCCTTAAAATCATAGAGCAGTACAACGTAGGGCGATTGATCGCATCCTATCGAGAACGGTCAGGCAAGACGCGATGAGAGCCCGACATATTTATTACCGGCTGATGGAAGGGAGTGTTTATGAAATGCCCAGAATGTCTGACGGAAAATGACGCCTCGGCCACGAAGTGCTCGATGTGCGGGCATTCCTTTGCTCCGCCGCCTGTCAGGCCGGTTGTGTATACCAGCTTTTACGGCGGGTACTTCGCCTTTCGAGAATTGGTCACTCCGCATCTCATTAAAACGATCTATATCGTGGGAGCCTGCTTCATCACCGCAGCGGGGATCTGGGCTATTTTGTCGCCCGAGACTTTGGTCGGGTATGGGGAATATCCGATCCTTAGTCGCTTCGGTGGGATCATGGTGTTATTGGTCGGGAATCTGGTGTGGCGGATGGCGTGCGAGGCTGCCATTCTGCTCTTTAGTCTCCACGAGATCCTGGTCAGTTTGGATAATCGAGCCAGAGCGCTCATGTTGCGGGATCAAGCCCACCACCCATGAGATGAGGAAGTTCTCCGTGGAGAGAGAGCTCCTTTCTGCCATCCCACGGTAAGCGATCGCTCGAGCGTCGGCCTGTGACAAGAGGATCGTGATCATGCACAGGAGTCAGCCATGAAGACAGGTATCGCGAAGTTCTTGAGTGCCTGCGCGCTCATGGTGGCGGGTTGCGTCGGAATAGAATCGAGGCAACCTCTTCACACGGTGGCGTCCGTGGATCTCGCCCGTTACGCCGGGACATGGTACGAGATTGCGCGGCTCCCCATGTGGTTTCAGCGCCATTGCCTCGACTCCAAAGCCGTTTACACGGTTCGTCCTGACGGCAAGATCGGCGTGCACAACGAGTGCGTGACCGACAGCGGGACCCTTGATCAAGCCGACGGGATCGCGACGGTGGTGGATCCCAACACGAACGCCAAACTCGCGGTCACCTTCGACAATTTCTTCGCGCGGCTTGTCGGTCCGTCGAGAGACGGCAACTATTGGATTCTCGATCTCGATCCGGAGTATCAGACGGCGCTTGTCGGCACACCGGACCGTCGCTACCTCTGGGTTCTCTCCCGCAGGCCCCACCTCGACGAGGCGACTTACCAACGCCTGGTCGGCAAGGCTCGGCAACTTGGTTTTCCCATCTCGGATCTTATTCGAGCGAAACGCCATTCATTCCCGTGACCCAGGCGCCTGCATACGGACAGTTGTTGACAGTCGTCTCTGCTCCACGTAGGGTTCCTCCGCTCCGATTGGGAGCATGGATTGCCTAAGGACAGCTTCACCGTGGACTGGTTCTTACTCACCGCATTCTTGCTTGTTCTCCTGATCATCGGTGTCGCGGGCATCTTCGCATGGTCTAGACTCGTGACCGAAACCAAGCAGGAGTTCCACCAGCATCAACCGGCTCTCCGCGTTACGAACCTGTCCGCTATGGATACAGGAGAGGTGCTCACGCTCACGCCGGAGGTGGAAAACGTAGGCCGTGGAGTCGCCCTGGATTGTGTCGTCCAACTGGCAGGCTGGGAGGGACGGTTTGAAGCCCGACGCATTTATCCGCAAGGTCCTCGCTATCGACGCCACGCTGTTCCCATCGTCCTGGACCAAGATGCACCGATCCGCACGAGACTGATGAGCCGATGTTATCTGCGGCTGGCCTATCGCGACCGGTGGGAGCAACGGTATGAATGCTGGTACCCGGTCACTCAGATCAAGAACGTGAAGACCTCTTTTTATGACATTGATGTCGACCTCACCCACCCGGAACTAACCGAGCCCCATCCATCCTTCAGGACCATGTGGCAGCTGGTTCGCAGCACTCCCGCGAATGACTGACAAGGCCTATGGGTGGACGATGCCGAGCCGAGCATCAAGGCGGCATCGCGATGCCCTTGCATTCCAAGTTTCCGAGTCGTACCATTTTTATGGTCCTGTCACTGAGCGAAGGTGTGCTTCTTCAGAAGTCCTGTAAGATGTTGGTGTGCTGTTCGACTGACACACATCACCGATGAAGGAGGGAACCCCATGCCGCCGACGATTCAGATCGATCCTATCGTGAAAATCACGAAGACCGATGAAGAATGGAAGAAACAACTGCCCCCCGCCGCCTATCGTGTCCTGCGGCATGAGGATACGGAGAGACCCTTCGTCAATCCGCTGCACGAGAACCATCAATCCGGGATCTATTATTGCGCCGGTTGCGACCTACCGCTCTTTTCATCCGAGCACAAATTCGACAGCCGTACCGGTTGGCCCAGCTTTTGGCAGCCGATCGATCCGCGCGTGATCGAGACTCGAACTGATTTCAAACTTTTCGTGCCAAGAACGGAAGTGCATTGTGCGCGATGTGAAGGCCACCAAGGCCATGTGTTTAAGGATGGGCCGAGACCGACCGGTCTCCGTTATTGCATCAACGGTGTGGCATTGAAATTCGTGGCGGGCTGAGTGTGACGGGTCGTTACGCTTCTCCCGATCTACATGAAACCGGCACATCGCGACACGGCTGGCACTCTTCAGCTTATTCACGGTAGAATCCGCCTCCACGGATCCTGGAGGCACCGGTACCAATGTTCTCCCGCATACGACCGTACCTATTTCTCGGGCTGACGCTCTTGCTTCTTTCATGCAGCGAATCCTCGGGCCTCTTCGGCTCCAAACCATCACCGTGCTCCCTCATCACCGTGGCAGACGCAGAACAGGCGCTCGGAGAGCCGGTTCAGGAAGGCGCCTTGACCGAACCGACCATCTGTCTCTTCAAAGCTCGCCGTAATGAGGGGAATACCGTCACGGTTCAGCTTGATGACGCGCCGAGTAAGGACCGGCGGACATGGTTCAACAAAGAGCGTCTACGTCGTGACAGCCAGCTCATTCCCGGGCTGGGTGATGGAGCGGTGAGAATTGATTCGTCTCCGACCCTGTCCCGATTGACCTTCATGCATGACGACACGTTTGTGACGGTGATCGTCTCTTCAGCACGTCAGAAACAGCTTGGCGAATCCGTCACCCACCTGGCCAGAGCCGTGGCCGGCCGTTACGGCGCCTCCCTGACAGCGACTCTCTCTTCATCCCCTTTCGCCTCCACCTCTCCATCAGGTCGGGGAACGCAGGCTGAGGCCGTTACGGTGCCGACGGAACCTGTGACGCTCACCCAAACGTTTCCCGCTCCTTCGGGTCCCCAAGTCGGATCTAAGAAAGTAACGTCGCTCGATCCAGCCAACCTCGTCGGAACCTGGCACACGCATTTCACTCAAGGCACGACTCAGCATGACATGCTGCTCGTCATTCAGCCGAATCTGAAATGGTCGCTCTCATCGATGATGCAGTTTGACGGCATCTTGAATGCTGAAGCCGGTCTGTGGTCACTCGAGCGCGCCAACACGTTCAAGGGCCTTGGATGGAAGGGAACCTACCGGAAGACGGCGCCGAACACGTTCGCCAGCACCGGCAGCGTGCAGGCAACCTGGACGAAACTCTCCATCGACCAACATCCAAGTCGCATTCCGGCCGAACTATGGAAACTCCGACGTGAAGCCACCAGTGTCCCGGTCTTTCAACTCAAGACGGTCGATCCTGATTTGGTCGGCCAATGGGAAGGATCCGGCACCTATGCCGGAGGTGCCGCCGCCTTCGTCTGGGGGATCAAATCCTCGGCCGCGACCGACTTGCTGATCGTCAATACCCTTCGCGGGAGCGTGCAAAACAAAGACGGTCTGCCACAACTTCGACCGGTTCAAAAGCAACAACAACGCGTCAGTGTCATCGCCTTCCATGACCGTGGCTTTACCACCACTGATGGGAAGACGAATCTTCGATGGACCAAATTTCAATCTGAACCGACCGATGACCGCCAGCTCTAGCTCACATTGCCACCCGCCGATACGCCGCTGCGACGGGCCTGGACCGCGGTTTGTCCGGCAGCCGAGCGGGCCGACGGTTTCGTCACGCACTCTCATGAACAATGTGAGCTCTCGACTCTCTTTGGGGGTCTGAATCCGGAAAGGACGCTGTCTCATGGTAACCACAGAAGCTCGCATCGGGTTCGTCGGCGTCGGTCGTATGGGAGCCAATATGGCCAGGCGACTAAAAGAACGAGGATACCGGATCGCGGCCGTATACGATCGTCATACCGGAGCGGCGGAATCACTGGCATCCGAGCTAGGTTCCGAAACGGCCGCGTCACCGGCGGATGTCGCTCAGGCATCGGATATTGTCATTACCGCCGTGTCCGATGACGCGGCGATGCTGAGGATTTATGCGGAACAGGACCCCACGAGTCTACTAGCCCATGCGAAGAGCCGGCTCTTCATAAACTGCGCGACCGTCACGCCGGTGATTCACATCGACATCGAACGGGCTGTTGAACGGCACGGTGGGGCAGCTCTCGAAGCCTGCATGGCAAGCAGCATCACTCAGGCACGCCAGGGTACGCTCTATCTCATGTGCGGGGGCAAGCGCGACGCGTTCGACCGGGCTCGTCCTATCCTTGAGACTCTCGGCACGACGGTACGATATCTCGGCGCTGCCGGAGAGGCGGCGAAGGTCAAAGCCCTCGTGAACATGGTCATGAACAGCAATACCGCTGCATTGGCCGAAGGGTTAGGGCTGGGAGCGGCGCTGGGGATCGATCTGACTCTCCTGCGTGAGGTGTTCAGCCAAACCGGTGCTGCTTCGAGGGTATTGGAAACGGATGGAGAAGATATGCAGCTCCGTGCCCACGACTGTTACTTTTCGGCTACTCACGCCGCGAAGGACTCGGCTATCGCGCTCGACTTGGCTGAACAAGCCGGTCTCTCGCTTCCACTCGCACAGGCGGCGCTGAGCCAATATCGACGATTGATTGAATTGGGAAAGGGCGACTTGGATAAATCGGCGGTGGCCGAATTGACGTTCGCTGACCGCCACTCAACGTCCAAGTCGCAATAGCTCATGTCAACCAATCTTCCTGTGTAACAAGCACAACAGGTGCTCTCAAAACCATACGCTCCAGGTGGATCCGTATAACTTCCAAATATTCATAAGTTTTTTCATTGTCGCTCAATAGTAGCCTAATACTACGTTCTATTGCACCTTCGCTCGGCAGGAAGTCCTTGGCGCTCCGTCTTTATAAGTTCATGATTTGTCTAGGCAGGCGTCGTTGCAGTTGTTCGGTATGAATGATGCTCGCTCTGCCAACCGTTACCCACTCGAGCCTTCAGCTTGGAGAGCAATATGACCTATATCGTGGGGCTGTTATCTTTCATGCTGCTGTTTGTTCTGGGAGTGGGAGTGGCCTTCATCGCGACCGGTCTTTGATCGGATGACCGGACGCAACAGCACCGTCTCTCAGAAATCGCCCGATAGGAGTGTCGCCAGCAGCTCAGTCAGTTCTACGTTTGATGGCTATCGGGAACACCAAACGGACGACGGTTTTTTCGCTGTCCCTAGATTTGCTCCGTCAAGAAATGGAGCCACCAAGAAACGTACTGAAGAAACCATGGAAGAGCATCGATGGTCTGACGGACACCGATGAAGATCCTTGGCGAGAACCTTCCATGGTTCGCTGATTTGCATGCAACGACATGATCACGAAAAGAATTGCCGAACCTGTTCCTGAGGCACACACCCGACGAGCAGGTCCCCATCCGACGACACCAGGAGGGGGACTCCGTTTTGACCAGTCGCGTGCCAAGCGGTTTCCCATTTTTGTGCAATAAGCCGATTCTGCCCATCACCGTCTTCAGTGAAATGTTCACCCGCCAACTGCTTTAAAACCGACGGATCAGAAATATCTTGCCCTTCGCACCAAAACGCGCGATAGGCTCGTTGAACAAAGTCCATCCCAAGTCGTCGATCCTTTCGTAAGAGCGCGACGGCCTGGGCTATCGCCGGGAGCGTATTCGGTTTCCCGGGTGGCAATGTAATCGGCAATCCCGGTGCCAACCGCTGCACCATCGTGACTTCATGCCGCAATTCCGCTTCCAACGAACCGCTCCACGGCTTCATGGGGCGGGGCAACTGCGGCGCATGTTGGACTCCACGCCACTCGCACCGGTCGATCAGACCCAAGTCGTGCAGCCGTTCGTGCAGCGCATAACAGAAGGGACAGTTAAAATCGCTATAGAGAAAAACTCGATCAGAGGCGTGGGTGAGATCCATGGCGCCACTTTACAGAAGTGACTCGACAGAGTCTACCCCGGCGCCAGAAGGAAAAAAGACAAGAGAGAGGTTGAATGTATCAGGAGTCGGCTTTGTGTAACAGTTCCTGAAGATTCCTTCGGAGGACGGTCAACGTGACCGGCTTCGTCACGATCCTATCCATGCCGGCCTGGCGACACTTTTGAGCTTCTTCGTCGGACGTATGACCGGTCAGGGCTATGATAGGCAAGTGGTTCAGCGTCCCTTCCTCGCGTCGACGTACTTCCCGGGTCGCTTCATATCCATCCATCTCAGGCATCTCACAATCCATCAACACGACATCATACGACGTTCGAGTGATGGCCTCCACCGCTTCCGATCCTGTGCGGGCAACTTCAACCAGACAGCCGAGCTTCTGCAAAAACTTGCAGGCCACGACTTGATTGATCTCATTATCGTCCGCAACTAACACTCGTAGAGGCCCTACCTGGTCTCCTTCTCCACCATGGTTTGCTCCCGATGGCGACATGACTGCCTCTCGATGGATCGCTGGAAGGAGCTTGGTGGTATAGATGAAGGTGCTGCCTTGACCGAACTGGCTATTGACCGTGATCGTTCCTCCCATCAGCTCAACAAGCTGGCGACAGATCATGAGACCAAGACCCGTTCCCCCAAATCGCCTGGCCACGGAGGCATCGGCTTGCGCATAGGCTTTGAAGAGATGGGCCTCCTGATCTGGAGTCATCCCGATCCCCGTATCTTGCACGCTCCACTGCAGAACCACTACGTCGGACTCGTCCGACGTGTCTCGCTTTAGAGATGAGATGGCGATCGTCACTCCTCCTTGTTTTGTGAACTTAATCGCATTTCCGACGAGATTGAAGAGGATCTGTCGCAGCCTGATCGGATCGCCTCGGAACTCCTCGGGAACATCGGCATCAATGTTAACCGCAACTGCAAGACCCTTTTGTGAGGCTAAACCCTCCGCCAAGGTTGTCACATCGCCGATCAGTGCCCGTAGATTGACATTGGCCACCTCCAGCATCATCTTGCCGGCCTCTATCTTCGAAAAATCGAGAATGTCGTTGACCAGCGTGAGAAGCGCCTCTGCCGAGCGATGCATGGTCTCTATCAGCTGCCGCTGTTGATGGGTCAGGGATGTATCCTTGAGAAGTTGCGTGCATCCCAGTACTCCGTTCATCGGAGTTCGAAGTTCATGGCTCATCGTAGCCAGAAAGATTCCCTTCGCCCTTGCCGATTCCTCAGCAACTTCCTTCGCTCGGCGTAACGCCACATCCGACGTGATATCGAGTCCATACGCGCGGACCAGGTCCAGTTCTCTCAAAGGAAAGAACGACCAGGCGATTATTCGATCCGCCACGACATGTTCGGTCCGAGGGAGCGCGGCATCGGTCCTAAGGCACTCCTGTAGCATGGCCGATAGGGTGGCCGGAAACATCGCCTCGATTCCAGCCTCCAGCAATCCGCATTGTCCCATCATATTCAGCATGCCGGTGTTGGCATAGAGCATGGCACCCGTCGCATCAAATTCCACAATGGGATTTGGGGCGTCTTCAGCCAGCCGAGCGGCGCGCTGGACATCACGCTGAATCTCCATCGCGTCGGTCAGATCGCGAACCACCACCAAGCCACCGACTTTTGTTCCTTGTTGCCTTCTCGGCCAGAACGAGAGGGACAACTCGAATTGAGTACCATCCTCACGACTCCAAAAATGAGACGGGATGACGACCAACTCACCGGTGCTTGCCATTCGAGTGAAGGGACACTGAGCCGCCTCACCCTCATTCGACGTAAGACATCCGATAAGGTCGTGGAACCCCACCCCGATCACGTCGCGTGTTTGCCCGACCAGCTGCTGCGCGGCGGGGTTGAGAAGAAGGATACGAGTGTCGTGATCCAGGAAAAAGACGGCCTCCGGAACCGCTTCGAGGATCAGGCTCGCATCAGCTCCTATCGGCAAACGGGATTGCTGAATCCTGGATCGCTGGTCAGAGGCCGAGGTATTAAAGGCGGACATAATGTGCAGTTCGGATTTATACGGGTCTCCAGACCTATCGGTCAAAGAGGGGTCGGCCTGTAGCATCAATATGTGCGATTCCTGAAGTACGGTACGGGATAGAATCAATTGATGTCCGTTGATGTATGAACCGCTCCGCGGCTTAAGTTCTTCCTGTACGAACCGATAAGATACCCGATGGGGCATACTAGAGCGCCCAACGGAGGTGTCTATGATATCCGCCATACACACCGCACTCTCGGGATTGACGGCCTTCGGCAAACAGATCGAGGTTGTTGCCCACAATGTCGCCAACGTCAATACCGACGGGTTCAAGAAATCCAGAACGGAATTCGTCGAAGTTCCCAGCAGCGGGGTGCTCCCCGTTGTGGAAAAGGACGATTCATCAGGCCCGACCATTCTCCGCGATACAGGCGGCAATCCAACCATGGTCGAACTTTCGAACGTCGATCTTGGTGAGGAAACCGTGCAGCAAATCGTGGCTCAACGCAGCTTTGAAGCGAATCTCCAGACCTTACGAACGGCGGATGCCTTACTCGGCAGTATTCTGGACATACGAAAATAGCTTTCTTCGTTTTTCCTCGAATGCCCCATGTCATTCACTTCTGTCCATAGAAATCCCACCTGTCGTTTCAATTCACTGGATGTCTCGTTCCAGGCTCTGCCCCGTTAGACTCGGCCGCTCGCGAGCTTTCTCTAAGACATAGATTTCCCGCCGATCCGTATGCTATGTCGAGCCCATGGCTCACCCTCGCGTCCTGTTGGTCCTTCCTCCTTTGACTCAGCTGAACACTCCTTACCCCTCGACCGCCTATCTGACAGGGTTTCTTCAGTCCCGTGGAATCGAAGCACAGCAAGCCGATTTGGGCATCGAGATGGTGTTGCGTCTGTTCAGTCAGGAAGGACTCCGGCACATATTTCAACAGCTTCGTCGGAAAAATTCTGGGCTGCCGAAGGAAGCGATCCGCATGTTGAGGATGGAACAGGATTATGTAGCGATGATCGAACCTGTCGTCGCCTTTTTACAGGGCAAACATCCCGACGCTGCAGCTCATTTGATTCATCCGGGGGTGCTTCCGCAAGGACCTCGTTTTCGAAATCGCAGACGATTCCCGCAATCTGTACCTGTCGCGGACAGGGCCAAACTGTGGGCCACGTTCTTTCTTGAAGATCTCGCTGACCTGGTGCAAGTCACCATCACACCACACTTCGCCTTAAGCCGATATGCCGAGCATATCGGGCGCAGCGCCTCATCGTTTGATGGAATCGCCGCAGCACTGGCAGAACCTCTCAGTCCGACCGATGAATGGTTACTGAATTCATTTTGGGATCACTTCAATCGAGCCGACCCGTCACTCGTCGGCCTCTCCATACCGTTTCCTGGTAACCTCTATGGCGCATTCCTCATTGCAAAGACGCTCAAATCGCGCCACCCTGACCTACCTGTAGCCATCGGAGGCGGCTATGTGAATACGGAATTACGTCGCGTTGCCGACCCTCGGGTGTTTGATTATGTCGACTTCATTACATTCGACAACGGTGAACGGCCGCTCCTCTCCTTGATCGAACATCTGTCAGACACACGGCCCCGTGAATCTCTGTGCCGCACGATGTATCGGGAGAAAGATCGCATACGATATGCCGATGATCCGTCCTTACGCGACTTCAGGTTGACCGATGTCGGATGTCCGACCTATCGAGGCTTGGCACTGGATCGCTATCTCACCATTCTCGACAGCACCAATCCGATGCATCGTCTCTGGTCCGAAGGTCATTGGAATAAGCTCACCGTGGCACACGGTTGCTATTGGAAACAATGCACCTTCTGCGACATCGGGCTCCCCTACATCAGTCGGTACGAAATGAATCCGACCGCGCGGCTCATTCGGCAGATTGAACAACTGATCGCTGAGACTGGCCGACGCGGCTTTCATTTCGTCGACGAAGCCGCGCCTCCCGCCGCCCTGAAATCGCTCGCCCTTGCCTTGTTGGAGCGAAACCTCGATATCGCATGGTGGGGCAATATCCGTTTTGAAGAGGCGTTTACCCCGGATCTTTGCCGCCTTCTCGCCGCTTCCGGGTGTATCGCGGTGACGGCCGGTCTCGAAGCGGCATCCGACCGCCTTTTAAACAAAATGATGAAAGGCATCACCGTCGATCAGACCGCGTTGGTCGCCGCGGCGTTCAGAGAGGCAGGCATTCTGGTCCACGCGTATTTGATGTACGGATTTCCTTCCGAGACGGTCCAGGAAACCATCGACTCTTTGGAACGGGTTCGGCAACTGATGGCGGCGGACATGATTCAATCGGCCTTCTGGCATCGTTTCACCGTCACGGCTCACAGTCCGGTAGGCTTGAGTCCTACGACCCATGGCGTGCGCATTCTCGGACCTGAATTTCGAGGATTCGCGGAGAATGATCTGCTCCATCACGATAACGGAGGAGCAACACCAATCTGGCTCGGGGAAGGATTACGACGATCGCTCCTGAACTATCTTGAACGACGAGGACTCGACCTCGATGTCCGTGAGTGGTTCGACTATGAAGTCCCTACTCCTCACGTATCAGCCACATGGCTCGGACACTTGCTCAAGAAGCGCAGGGTAGATGACCATGGAGACTTAGAACGGCGTTTGGTCTGGCTGGGTAGAGCAGTGACTCGTAATCCGATCGGAAAGCAATCACAACTCACAGTTGTCGGCTCTCACAAGAATCATGTCGTCACGCTTCCGGAATCAGAAGCGAGATGGCTGGAGCAATTGATCAGAGACGCCATTCCAAGGGAGGCATTCCAGACCTATCCACATATGCGTGAGGCTTGTGAACAGTTTCCCGGCAAGAAGTTGGCGTTTAACGCCTTCCTGGCCACTGCTTCGTGGAAGAAGATCCGTGAGACTGGCCTCGTGCTCGTATAGCTCTCTCGTATTTTTCGATACCTTTGTGTTCCCGGCATCAAGCGGCGCCGCAGGGAGAACAAAAACAAAAGGCCGGAACCCACGATATGGGTTCCGGCCCTTGTCGACGAAGAGACGGTCTACTTCACGTGAGTTGCTTAATATTGCAGCTGCAACGCGACGTGGAACGAATCGACCTTGTTACCGACAGCGCCCGGGCCAAAGTTGTTGAAGAACCCTTTGGTCTCGAGATCGCCGTACCGGCCGTACGCGGAAATGCGCGCATTGTGGCCCGAAATGATGTAGTTCACCCCATATTCAAACTCCTGCCGCAGGGCGCTGTACCGCGGATCGATGCTCACGAACCGCACATAGGGTTGGAACCGCCCGATCCCCACCTCCTGCGGAATCAGGTACAAGCCGTACACGGTCCACGAATGGCCATTGAACGTGCAGAAACAGTTCGCGGCGGCCGTGGCGCCGGCCCCATAGTTCGCCCAATGCCGCTTGAATTCGCCGTTGAACGTAAAGACGCCCATGTTATTCGGCAGCACCTTTTCAAACAACACGTCCACCGAGGCCCCCGTGAAATCACTGGTCCCCGCCGTGACCGATCCCGCCCCATCCTTCTGGTGCTGCACGCTGCCGGCGATCGCCAAAACATCGCCCGCCGTCCCATAGTACGTCCCGGAGGTGTAGTAGCCGGGATTCGGCTCATCGTTCAACAGATTCCACTGCAACCGGCCCGTGTACATCAAGCTGTTGCCCGTGTTCGGGCCGTTCCGCTGCCCCTGCGACACACTGACCACATACAACAGGTGCGTCCCGCCGGGATGCACCTTGCCCCAGAAGGTGGCCGCATTATCCCGGCCATAGAGTCCGGCGCCTCCCCCGGTCGCCGCCGCGCCGTTGAAATTGGCGCTGAGGTCCGCGGGAAAGAACGGCGTCCGGAAGCCGTCGAAGGTCGCATGATAGAAGGGCCCGTTCAACTCGCCCCGTTCGCTCGGGAGCAACATGCGCCCGACCCAGAGGTTGGCCATCTCATGGAATTCAAACTTCCCGATCGCATCGAGCAACCCGATCGTGGAGTTGCCGCCAAAAAAGCTCCCGCCGCCCTGCACCGCGCAGTTGAAACACTCCGTGTTGAACTCAAACTTCACGTATTTATGGATCTGCCCATTGACGTAGATGCGCGCGTTGTTGATCGTGAACTCGTTGCTGTAGTGACTCCCGTTCGCCGCGCCATTTTCTTGGGCATTGAAACTGGTCCGAATCCCCATGCCGATCGAGATCCACTTGTCCTCATCGGCCTTGATCGTGCCACCAGCATAGGCACTCGGCAGCGGGGATCCCATTCCAGCCACCAGCGCCGTCATGGCCCCAGCAACTACAACTTGTTTCCACCGCCTCGCAACATGTCCCTTCATACTGATGCCCTCCCTTGTGAGTAAGAAAAAACCGCTGCCCACCTACCTCCCCTGGTCACCACAGTTCGAGCCAAGAATTCCGGTGCGGAGTATGCCTAAGTACTCGAAACATAGCAAGAAATTTTTTCTAATTGCCTCCTAGATCACAACTATACATATGTATTTCTGCTTGTCCAGGTAAATACTGAAATCGATCAAGCTCGATACTGATGTGACGTTCCACTGACTCGTTTCTTCTTTCTCCAACACGAGCGCTCTCACTGGGAATCAACCCTTAGTTACCCATACCATGTCATGACACACGACGACATCTACCGTCTGAGAGAAATAGTGACGGGCAGATGCGAGATTTATGCCTACCCTGTGGAAATATTGGAAGAGATAAAAAGAGCCAGGCAAAGGAGATTCATCACCCTCTGCCTGGCTCTCGAAAATACGCAGGTCTATTTGTTCGGCTGGGGAGTGTAGCGGAGATATGGTTTCACTGTCGTGAAGCCTTTTGGAAACAGTTGTTTCGCTTCCGCATCACCCACTGCGGGGGTAATGATGCAATCTTCACCATCTTTCCAGTTCGCCGGAGTGGCTACCTTATATTTTGACGTGAGTTGCAGTGAATCGATGACCCGCAACAGTTCATCGAAGTTCCGTCCACAGGAGGCCGGATAGGTCAGCGTCAGTTTGACCTTCTTGTCCGGACCGATGATAAAGACCGAACGCACCGTCATATTGTCGATCGCGTTCGGATGGATCATGTCGTACAACGTTGCGACTTTCTTATCCGGATCGGCGATGATGGGGTAATTCATCGTCGTCTTTTGTGTTTCATTGATATCGTTGATCCATCCCTTGTGAGAATCCATCGGATCCACGCTGACCGCAATCACCTTGACCCCCCGCTTCTTGAACTCCGGCGTGATTTTGGCCACGGTTCCCAATTCAGTCGTACACACAGGAGTGTAGTCTTTGGGGTGTGAAAAGAGAATCCCCCAACTGTTTCCCAGCCACTCGTGAAAATTAATCGTGCCCTCTGTCGTTTCTGCCGTAAAGTTCGGAGCATCATCGCCCAGTCGTATTGCCATGGCATACCTCCTTGTCTTGTATCGCAATCGCTGTCATACAGTTCAATTATTCTCGTACAATACTGTGCCCTCGCCAAGGAGTTCAAGGGGGAGCAGGAATGCAGTGAGCCGCCAGATTCCTATCACGTCAAAGAACAACGGATGGCTCAAGTTTCTCCATAGCCTGCCGATAACGCTCCCGACATCCTTCAACGGAGCAACATATGGACAAGACGGATCCGGAGCGCACAAAACTCCATATTTCCAAGGACCCCATGTACGTCATGCTCCGGGAAGGTTGCATCAAGGAGTTCAACGCCAAGAAAGCCTCCGGTGACAAGTGCGAACTCCGGGGTTGCGACCTGCGCGGTCTCGACCTTCGAGGGTTAGATGCCGACGGGTTGGATTTCAGCGACTGCTATTTCCGGCAATCCGATCTGCGCGGCCTCGACTTGAGCAAGGCGAAATTGGACGGAGCCAGTATCAATGCGTGCAAGATCTCCGGCGTGCTTTTCCCTTCGGAGCTGAGCCCCTCCGAAATCGAGCTGTCTCTTCTCCACGGGACACGGATGCGGTACGGCGTAAAGAACGGATAAGACTTTACTCGCCGTTTCCAGTCATCGAGGGCAAAGCAGGCCGCCAGAAGCTTTATGGCGTCTCAGAACCGGACGCAGGTTGATCCGGCAACCCGGCGGAGAGGGACAACTGCGTCCGCACCTTCTCATGACCAGACTCGGCTGTGTTCGTATCGAGTAGAGCCACTCGTTCCTCTGTGAGTTTTCCTCCCTCCAAAAAATGTCGGCGAATCGCCTCGGCGCGTCGGTGGGCCAGCGCGTCTAATTCTTTGGCGGAAATGGGAATGGCGGCCGCGAGTTTTCGCTTCATATCTTCCACGGTCGGCTGTGTCTGTTCGGCCGACGTGGCCGAAGGTTCAGGCGGAGGGAGCTTGGCAAACAGTTTCTCCACCAGCCGCTGTTCCTCCTTCGGCGACAGCGCCGCTCGCTCAAAGTTTCCTCCTCCGCTCATCTCGAACAGTTGATCTCGAAGTTTTATCGCTTGAAGCACCGGCACATCAAGCGCCGCATCGGTTGTTCCCTTGATATCGAGCCTCAGCCCGGCTCGCTCATCCAGCGCCTTCTCCAATGCCTCGAGTTTGTGTATCTCATTCTCTGGCAGATCAGCGCTGCCAGGTTGAAACTCGATGAATTGCAGATCTTCCTCGTTACCGCCGCCCGGCACAAGTTTTCCCATTAATGCAAATGGCGACGCGACGACCTTTCCGAGCAGATTGAGCAGCGTCGAGATGACGACCTTCCCATACTTGAAATCCGGATCGTTGAGATCTCCGCGAATCGGCATATCGATTTCGATGAGGCCTTTACGATCCTTCAGGAGCGCCACGATCAACGGAACGGGGAGCGACGTGGCGTCCGGACTATTCGTCTTCTCACCGAACGTCAGTTGATCGACATGCACGAGATTTTCGGCTTCCAATACTTTCTGGGACACCTTGTACTTCAAATCCAGAGACAGCTTGCCTTTTGACAATCCATAGCCCACATACTTGCCGCTGTAGGGACCGGCCGGTGTCAAATCCATTCCGCCCAGGGTTATGATCAGATCGGTGAACGCCTCTTCGCTCAGCGGGTTGATCTTCCCCGCGACTTTAAGGGGGGCGGCTCTCCCAACTTTGCCCTTCAGGTTGACATCGGCTTTTTTCAGCTGTTTCGACGACAGGCCTTTGATGGTCCCGCCGAAATCCGTGAGGCTCGTTCTGACCTTTGGTTCAACGGATAAATCCTGAAACGTCGCGGCTAAATTAATCAGCTTGACTTGGCCGATGGTCACGGGCACGGGCTCCGTCGGTTTACTCTGCGACTTCTCAGGTCCAGCTTCTTTTGGAACCGCCGCCTGACCATCAGGCGAGGCCGCCAGGCGCGAAAGATTCAGTTGTCCGTCGGAATCCACGATCACGTGGGCCGATGGTTCTTGCCAGACAATTTCCGCGATCTTCACGCTGGTCGGCTCGACACTCAGTGCGAGCTGATTCACGTTCAACGCTTTCCACGTCACCACATCGTTGAGTTCCTTGCGATCCGCGATCGCGAGCTGATGGACTCCGAGATTGCCCTGAAATTGCAACATGGGTTCGTTCGCGTGTTCCTTGACAAAGCGCGCCGTTCCATCTAGATCGATCGCGCCGTCCAGCACATCGGCGTTGAGAAACCGGTCCAGATACGGTTGAAACGGCCTGATGTCGATGTGCCTCAATTTGAGTTCCGTGTCGGCCGCCAACGGTTCGACCGCCACGTTTCCCTTCACGTCGATCGAGCCGGTCTCGTTCAGTTTCATCGACACGTCGATCGGAAGCGGTTTCCTGAAGGGAATCTGGACGTTCTTCACGGTGACGTTCATCGCGTCCACATCCACATGACCGGGTCTCGCAGGCGTCCGATCCTCAAAGGCCGCTCGGTAGTTTCGCAGCGCGACCTCGTCCACCGTAATCAACCATGGCTTCGCAGGCCTAGAGGGCTCGTGTGTCGCCGAAACGGACTTGGTCGTCGTGCCTCCTCCGGCGACCGGTGTGAACAGCGGCTGATAATTGAGGGTCCCGTCCTGGTCCATCCAGGCCTCGAACCGGGCATCGGCGGAATGGACTTTCGCCACATCGATGGTCTGTTTTTGCAAATCAAACCGAATCCCGTCCAGGCCGAAACTGGGAATATCCACGACCGGATCGATGCCACCCCGTTCCATGAGCGCCAAGTTCTGGATCGTCATCGTCCCGTTCTGGACCGTGGCCTGGGGAGCCTGACCGCGAAGGTCGAAGTGATACGACGCAGATAAACCCAGGACACCCTGCTGGATATCAAACTGAAACAT
Source organism: Nitrospira sp. SG-bin1 (assembly GCA_002083365.1). NCBI lineage: Bacteria > Pseudomonadati > Nitrospirota > Nitrospiria > Nitrospirales > Nitrospiraceae > Nitrospira > Nitrospira sp. SG-bin1. The sequence continues at coordinate 151,819 of LVWS01000022.1, forward strand.
GTCGTGCACGGCTTGGTACAACGTTTTGAGTTTGATCCCAAACAAATTCACCTTCCCGTCGGATTCCACCGGCTCCAGAAAGATGGTCCCCTCCCACGATATCTGTTCACCCTTTCCGATTTCAGCCGTGAACGCATGGGCATTCTCGCCTCCCTCGGCCTGCACCGTATTGAAGTTCCGCAGCACGATTTCAAACGGCACCACATCGATGATCACCGGCCTCGCCTTCGAATCATCCCGATATTCGACAATGCCCTTCTCAATCTCCAGGAGATCGATTTGGACCGGCATCATCTTCCGTGGCTCGCCCACCGGCTGGGGCGGAGATTGGCTCGCCTGATCCGCAGGCGGAACCAGCGACATCAGATTCAGCTTTCCCTCGGGGCTTACCTTGGCCGCGACGAACGGCATGATGAGACGGATCTCGTCGAACGCAACCTTTTGGAAGAACAACGTGCCGGCGCGGAGATCGACAAACAACTCTTCGAATCCCAGCATGGCGGTCTGGTCTTGGTCCCGCACTTCCAGGCCGTTGAGGCGAAGAGCCAAGGTGAACGGATTGAACGCCGCCTCTCGCAAAACGACTGGATGGCTGAGTTGCTCTGCGGCGGCAGGGACACCATACGCCTTGATGAGATAGGGCAGCAGGACGAACCCGACGAGCGAATACAGAACAATGAGTCCCAGAAGAACACCGATCACGACTCGGAGACGAAACAGCCGACGCATACCCGACTGAACCCTTTGGGAGGTGGAAAGAGTAGAAAACTATAGGTGACGCGACCTGTGAATGTCTACTAGGGAAGATCCCTCGTTCGCAGGGTATCGTCACGATAGGGATATGGCTGTAGCAGAACGCGCGATCCAAGAGCCCCAGAATACCGATAGGGTTCTATCCCGTCGTCTTGCTGAAAGACTCCGCTTTGGGTCGAGCAAGCGTCGGGGTGTAACTCCCTAAATGACTGGGGGACAGTATCCGCATGCGGCACATGTGAGCATACTTGAGGAGCAGACACACTGGGTAGGGGTCTCTCCGCCGGTATTAATAACGAGACAGTGATAAGGAACCGGTACCTCGGGCAAGCATCGTTGAGCCAAAGAGAATCACTGGTGGATCTATCCAGTTGTCTCAATGGAGACGTAGGCTCCGGGTTGCGCCAGACAACAAATAGGCAACACTGGAAGTGTTTATCCGCCGGCGATAATTAAGAAACGCTCCGCCTGGTGAGCCGGCGGAACGAGCAAGCTGGGTTTGGTGCGCCCGGCTGGAATCGAACCAGCGACCCTCAGCTTAGAAGGCTGATGCTCTATCCGACTGAGCTACGGGCGCACACTTCTATTTCAACGAGTTAGGGTCAGACAATTTCTCGGCCACTTCGGGCAGTGTTCCCGGCGTGTTCTCGTTGAGGTACTTATGCACCTTCAGGGCGGCCTCATGCAAGTCTCTTTCCTCGATTGCATTGTACCGCTTCCACATCTTTTCTGACTTGTGGCCGACGATCTTCATCGCGGTAGCAGTGTCCACCCCTGCCCTTCTCAGGTTGGTTGAGGCACAGTGCCGGAGGTCATGAAACCTGAAGTCGGTAATCTTGGCATCCTTCAAGGCTGTTCGGAAAGACCGGCTGATACGTTGTAGAGGGTTTCCCTTATAGGTAAAGACATGTTTGTCGGTGATGCTACGAACCTTCGCCAGTCGTTGGAACGTCAGTCGAACATCCGGCGTCATGGGGATACGTCGGCCTGTTTTGGTTTTGGTATCAATCGCCCGTAGTGTGATGAACCCTCTCTTGAGGTCAACACGGTCCCACGTCAAGGAGACAATCTCCCGGAACCTCTGGCCGAGTTGATAGGCCGTCAACAGCACCGGCTTCAGGTGTGGTTTTGCGGCCTGGTGTAACCGGCCCCATTCTTCTTCAGTAAGTACTCTATCCCTTTCATTGTTGGGGTTAGGTAGAGGGACTTTCGAGGCTGGGTTAGTCTGGAGTAAGCCCCGCTTCATGGCCTGGTTGAGGCAGTGCTTCAAGGCAATGTGGTCATGGTTGATCGTCTGGATACTTGCCGGGGTGCCGTCTGGTTTCTTTCGTTGGCTGCGGAAGGCCTCTACGTCATGGGGCTTGATCTCGGAGAGGATCTTTTCGCCGAAGAACGGTACAAGGTGGGTGGTCACACTATAGGACCGACCAACAAAGGATCGGAGCGTCTTAACTGTCTCCAACTCCAAGTACACCTTCGCCCACTCCTTGAACAATACGGGTTTGGCCTGCTCGGTCTTTTCCTGTCCCAAGAGCAAGCGGGTCTTGATCGCCGCTTCCATCTCTCGGGCTACGGTCTTGTTGAGACAGCCGACCTTCCATCTCTTCTTACGAGCACCGGGGACACCCGAGGCCAACACCAGGGACTTCCCGTCTTCTGATTCAATCACTCTGAATTCTACGTAGTAGCTGTCCTTACGCTTTGTTAGTCCCATGGGCTCCCCTAGCCTTGATGGTGTGCTTGTCTATCCATCTATCCAACTGTTCCCGTTTAAATCGAAGTAACCGACCGACCTTCACATACTCAATCCGGCGTTGAGACACCCAGTCATAGATGGTCAGTTTTGAGACTCCTAGGTATTCCGCCGTCTGCTCGATTGTCAATAAGGTATTCATGCTTATTACGTATTGTTCCTTGGTGTGGAAATAGAAAGGGCCTGTCCTCCCGCGTGATGGAAGAAACAGGCCCTCTCGGTGTTGTGTGTGTGTGTGTGTGTGTCTGATTACTTCCTGTCAGTCCTGATGGTGCCTGACACCAACTCAACAGTCCGTTTCGTCTCATCCTGCGAGACCACCTTCCCCACTTCCTGAGGTACGTCGTGCATGTACGCCGTGAGGTCCACCGGTGGCCGTCTCTCAGAGCTTTCGGCGCACAGCGTCTCTGGGCCGTTCTTGAGATCAGTTCTGATCGTGCCGCTCGTTTTGTTTTCGTAGACCACTTCGTCTGACGTGTCCTTAGTCTTCTCCACGATCTGGGGCCTAGCGTCTTGCTCGGCCAGCTCCAGCTCTCTCTTCAGGTCGTGAATGTGCATTTGATTGAACATGTAAGTAGTTCTCCTATTCTGGTTTGGTAAGTGATTAATGACTGACTGAGGGCGATCTATGCGGAGTATCCGGCGATAGCCCGTATAGCCGTCGCCGGGAACCTTCGTCCGCCGGGTTTGCCCGCATGGTGGCCTCGGGCGCTAGCCTTCGGCGTTGCCCTTGTTGATAGACACAAAGCTCCGCTAGGAAGCTCGCAAGAAGATCTTCTTCCCCAAATGGTCACCAAGGGAGCGCAGCGACACAAAGACAACCCTGTATAGAGACCCCATGAGGGTTGCCCTGTGGTAGCCTCAATAGGCAATGCCTAGGGGACACTCACAGGGTTTGTCTCATGGCAGGCTTTAAGGGTGTTGCCTTGGCCGCTTTCGCGGGTGGTGGGTGGCGTAGCGTCCTCGCTGCGCTCGGGGTTGGGAAGGGTGTTGACTTCGAAGTGTCCGCCCTCGCCTCGAACCTGTGGATAACCTATCTAACTGATTGATAATTAAGACCGGATTAAAACAGGACCAAGCACCCTATACAATGTCCTTCTTTATAGGGGTACCTGGCTTGTTTGGTTAGGCGGCATCCTTCGCTAGGAACCGTCCGTGATGGATGAAGGCTTCCCGACAATTTAACCGTACGACTTCTCTATAGGGATTTCTTTATAGAGGACCTATACGGCTATCTTTGGGAAGACCTCTTCAACGAACACAAGGGACCGGCCTTCCCTCAGCCATCGGCCATTGAGTTCAAGCGCCTTGGCTATCACAGCCGTGAACGTATCCGGCTGCAACTTGGCGCACTCACTGACGGCCTTTCGGATTGCCTTGCTGGAGGTCCTTGTCTTCCTGATTGCGACCAGCTTGTCGAGGTAGTCACTGACGGCCTGTGCTGCCGTGGCAATAATACCCTTCTCCCTCCCTTCGGGGATCTCATCGTACTTGGTCTCCCACTTCTTCCAGACAGCCCCGTGCATGACCGGCTGTAGCTTCTCCCGTAGTCTGTTGTTCGAATGGATCAGCCAGACGTTCACCGGAAGGGCTACCCCATTGACCACGGTTCGGCACTGTATCCGGCCAATCGCTTGAAAGGCATCGTGGGCAACCTCGGACAGTTGAAGGTCCTTGAGTCTCTGCCAGGTGCACTCTCTGGAGAGGTCTCCTTTGTGGCCGACTACCACCCCAAGCAAGTCAAAGGGGTCTCGGTGGATGATGCCCACCATGATTAGGCTCTTACAATGCTTGTATTTGTTCGTCCCTTTGTGAAGTCCCCATGTGGTGATAGACACCCTCGGTTTGTCACCGGCCATCTCCACAGAGTCTTGATTCTTCATCGTGACCACCTTCGAAGCATTGATGTCAGCTTCAAGGATGTTCACAAAGCTAACCGGCCCCGTCTGTTCGTAGACCGGCTTGAAGGCGATGATCAAGGTAGACTCATCCTTCGGAATCCGGGTGAGGACTTCGATTACTTCCTTGCAGATTCGGCGTTGGTGAGAATGGATCTGTTTGAAGGACTTCAGCACAGAGGATTTCCCACCACCGGCCTTCATTTGGTAGACAGTTGTTCCGTCATACCGTTTGAGGCTGGCCAGAGGGACACCTACGGCTTTCACTTTGGGTAGGTGTTCTTCGGCGTCCAAGACGCTGGTATCGTCACGTACAAGGTCCCTGATTGGGTGGCTTGCATCTAGGATGATGATGTTCTTTAGTTCAGACGGCACAGTGACTTGGTAACTGACAACTCCCTTGTTGTTAAAGTTGGCAACCTTCACCGGAGAAGGGCAGAGCTGGATCAGGTTCAGGATGGTCTCATTCTTCTTGAGAGCCTGTGAGGTCAGTTCGGTGAAGGTGTCCAGCGTCTCTTGAGAACGGTGTGGTAGGCGCATCACTGATTGCGTCACGCCAAGGTCCTTCAGTCTATTCAGTTCGGATGCGATGGCGTCGGAGACTTCAGCTAACCAGGTACTCAGCTCTCCAAGCTCCTCCCGGTCGTCTGCGTTCCGTTGACAACGGCTTTCGACAGCCCCGGCAATTTCATAGAGGGTCTGCGCTCCACAGGTACAGGATGCAGTTGTGACGAGGCTCTCATCATAGATCAACAAGTCCCGCATCTCCCCACGGTACTTGAACTGATCTAGAAACCGGTCTTTCACCCTGGCGTGACAGAGGAGAAGGATCGGCTTATCCGTCGCGTTGAGTGTCGCGGGGTATCGTGCAGAGGATTTGCGATGAAGCAACCCTACTTGATCTTTATCAACACCAAGATCTCTCAAGGCGTCAAACGTCTCACAGAGAGACTCTACATCTTGGGCGGCGATCACAGCGGACACATCCCCAGCTAATCCCAGTCGTGATAGAGCCGTGGCCCATGACATGGCGCAAGTCGTCTTCCCTAGTCCTGTCTGAAGACCGAATGCCCAACGTCCCTTGAGGCTCCCCTGAGCCATGCAGGTCATGGCGTCAAGGATGGCGTGTAGGGCTTTCCGCTGGTTCTCGTGTGGCTGGTTCCCGGTGTCCTTCAAGAGCTGCATGGCAATTCCGAAGGCGGTCTCGGTCAGAAGCTTTGCTGTGTCGTTGGAGAATTTCATTGATGAATCCCTTTCAAGGATGGAGGGCAGTGATGTTGAAAGCAGGGTCATCCCCTGTCCCCATCGTCGCCGGTAGGGGCATCACTGCCTAGCTATGCTGTTGTTGGTGAACTGCCTACTTAGGGTTAGCTAGAAACAAGGCCTCGTCTGAACATTGATGCCCCCAGACCTTACCGTGTGGAACGATCTTGGAAACCATACAGGCCTGGCACTGTTCGACTCTGAAGAACTGCGGTCCACTGAACGGACTGCAACGCTGATATTGCTGGTTATGCATTGTCTTTAACCCTCTCGAGATGCTGATTCCACGCTACCAAGATTTTCGCCGTGTTGGTCGATTGCACCATCCAATCGCACCACGAACAGCGGGCACAGTCGCGGGTGTCATTCCACCTGATTTCGTGGAGGGTCACCGCGTGTTCTCCCCGCTGTTGCACCGCGTCGGCTGCTTTCTTCCGTTCGAACTCCCAGTGGACCTTATGAAGCTCGTACACTTCCAACCGGCCATGCCTTGACCAGATCTCAAGACCACAGGAACAGAGTCCGTGATCGGTCGTGTGCGTTGCGACCGTGTGACCTTCGACACAACGAACGATCTTCGGCGCGAATCTCAGCTGATGTTCTAACTCGATGCTCATCGCATTCACGAGAAGGGTTCTTTGACCGGTGTGGCTGGCTTCACTGGGGCCTGTGAGTCGTCCGCCTTCGCAGCCAGCTCCACTCTTTGAAATTTCCTGACTTGGAGATCGGCCCCATGAAAGGGACTTGTTGAAACTCCCAGCGACACCGACCGGTTGGGCGTCTTGAGATCCTGTGCAGTGATTCCCGTATTGTCGGATGCTGTCAGTGAAGCAATCTTCTGGGAGATCTCGAGGCGATACAGTGGATCGGTCTTGTACTTGGAATTTCTCATCATGGCCGCTACCGTTTCGCGTTTTGCCAACACTTCGTCCCCGGTCTGGGCTTGCTCCTGTGGTCTTCCATCGAACCGCGTAGGGGCCTGTGTAGACAGGTCACTCTTGGCAATCGAAGCCGCGACTAATGCGCGGACTAAGGAAGACTCGCGGTACTCTCTCGTTTTCATAATTTCACGGCAGTCTTCTTTCGTCATCGCGGGGACGGTGGCTAGTTCTTCGGCTGTAGGCTTCCTATCGTAGTTCTCGTTGGCCCCACCGAATAATTCAACGCGGGTTGTTCCTGACATGATTGTGTTTCTTTCTGCCATATTAGGCATAGAGGGTTACTACTTAGCTTGCTTCTTGCACTTGAACGGCTTTGTCTGATCGGGGATCAATCGGCGGATCTCTTCAAGAGTGAAGACACCCCTCAGGATCATCTTCCTGACGAGGTGATACGCCCATACTGCGGAGAAGGGCTGTCCTGGTGTCTTGCGGTCATACTCTGATCTGACAAAGTGTCGGCCTAGCGTCTCGTAATTCGGGCAGTGACCCCCACGGATTAGCTCAACGGCCCTTCGCCAGTGCTGCTCTTGAGTCGGTGTCCGCTGCCGTTCCTTCGAGGCGATTGCAGATTCTTGGGCGGACTGCTCACGCCTACGTAGTTCTTCTAGAGATGGGTTCAAGATCGGATGATGGGGCGTACTGGGATCAACGCCCACTTGGGGCGGCTCAAGTGCCCTTCGTCGTTCCCGTTCTTCCTGCTCTCGGAGGAATTCTTGTTCAGCGTCCTCCAGCCACTTAGGTGTACCTCTCGGCATGGTCTTCACGCATGGCCGTAGATGGCTCGTCCGTTGCGGTCGGCGAGTACCCAGTAGCCGAGTCTGCCAACGACTACCCCGCCGACTTGCCGGTAGAGATCTCGTTGAGGTTCGCGTGAGAAATCGTTGTGGAGGATCTTGTCTGCTTCGTGGTTGATGTAGCCTTCGAGTAGTTCTTCGTCAGTCATGGTTCCTCATAAGGTCAAACCTCTCCCACCCAGTCTTTACCGGACCAAACAGGAGAGGGTTGAATGTTGATTGTTACTTCTTCGACTGTTGGCCGTACTCCTGGCCGAGTCGATTGGACTTCTCGCGGGCTGCGATCTCGGCATCGCTGATGCTCCACCAACGCCGGGGCTTCTTCCCAGTGTCGGGGTCTACGCCCTTGTTCCGTCGCATGATCTCGATGGCCTCTTCGTCGGAGTACTTCTTCCCACCGAAGATCGTCGGAATGTTGGTGACCCCGCCGTTATTGATCTCGGGGACACCATGGATCGTGATAGTCTGCTCCGAGGCGATGGCCCCCGTCGGGGAAACCAGAATGTCCCTACCGTCGCTGGTCTTCTTCCCCGAGGGCTTGAAGTTCTGATTGAAGATCTCCCGCTGTTGCTTAAGCTGCGCCTCGCGTTCTTGCTTCTTCCGCTCTACCTCAGCGGCCTGGGCTTGCTTGGCGTCCCGTTCGGCTATCGCGGCCTTCGTCTTGTCAACGATCATCTTACCCTTGTCCGCCTGCTGCTTCCGTTCGGCGTCCTGTTGGATACCGTACTCACGGTTTGCCAGCTCAATCACCGGGGCCACCTGTGCCCGCATGTGCTCACGGAAAGCGGAAATGTTCCCCTGTGGGTGGGTGGTAATCCAATCTTGCGCCCTGTCCCTGAAGCTCGCCGTTGCATTGGCTACCCGAAGCTGCCCTTGTGCGGAGAATTCATCTTCAGGGGATTGCATCGCGCCCCGTTGGACCTGATGCAGCATCTCAGAGAATTCAGTCTGACGTAAGTACGGGTGGTCTGCATGGGCTACCGCCCGGTCAAGATCATCATAGAGACCCATGACGGTTAGTCGTTTGGCCTCTCTGTTCTTGAGTAGCGCCGTAATATCGGCAGGCTTGACCGACAGAGGGTCAATGCTGATCTTGGCCCTCAACTTCGCAATGGCTAGGTCATCCTCAGGGAAGTCCACCTTGTGTTTCGTGAACTGATCCACGAGGTCGCGCAACTGTTCGGCCTTCTCGGGGAGCATCGTCTCGGCTGACCTGATGGCTTCGTTGATGATCGACACCCCGGCCTTGCTGTCTGATCGCCTCAAGCCTTCGTACACACGACGAGTCAGCGAGCGTAAAATCTCGTGTTCTGCCCGGCCTGCGTCCTGTAGTTCCCACGAGGCCCGCTCCCTCAGCCAGCGCTCATCTTGTTTCTTCCAGTCTTCTTCTTGCCGCTGCTTTGATGCCACTTCATGCGGGCGGTCTTCCAGTGACCACCTATGGCGCTCCTGTTGCATCTGGATCTGCGTAATGTGCTCCTCGGCCTGGAGTCTCTTGGCTTGGGCATACTGCGTCTTCCCCACCGATGCCCCGTTGCCAGCCGGAACATGGTCCAGGACATCCAGGAAAGACCGATCACCGGTCTTCATCGCTTTCGCTGTGATGGTGTCCACGATCAACTGATTCCCTTTTGAGGGTGCAAACCCGTTCTTCACCAAGCCGGTATCGAAGTTGTAGAAGACATCGTTGATTTTCGCTCCGGCTTCCCGGTACGCCTTGCTTCTCTCTTCGTCGTCGTCCGTAGCTTGCAGCTCCCCTAGGTGCTGCTCTAACAAGGTCTCGATGGTCGCCCCGGCGAGGTCTACGTATTGTTGCTGATTCTCCTGGACGCGGTAGGTTGCATGAGTGGACAAGAGGGACTTACTCGCCTGCTCGATGGCCGGATGGAAGATCTCTTGGAGGTCCAAGGCAGAATACAAGGAGCGGTCACCCGCCCGAAGGTTCTCCTGGGAGTACTGCTGAATCACCTTGTCAGCGAATGATTGAACAACTCTCGGATCATTGCTTGCCCTGGCCTCTGCTCCGGCTTCCCCGAGGAAGTCTTGATGCAGTTGTGCCGCCAAGAGTTGCCCATGTTGCTTCAGGGAAGCTCTTTGTAATCCCCGCTGCCAATACGGAGAGGCACCGGCTGGGAATTCCCCGGAGCGAATCATCTCGTTGGCCTTTTCGCGGTTCTCCCAGAATGATTTTTCCGCGTCTGCGTACTCCTTCGCGGTGTACTGCTGGGCGGCCTGCGCGGTCATGGGCTGAAGAAGATCCTTGTTCAGGACCGACAACGCATCGGCGAGCTTCTGGTAGGGATTGTTGGCGTTCGATGGGCGCTCGATATCCGGTGCTCCCGGCCTGACGTAGCTGTCCTGAGTTCTCGGGTCGGCCTGGGGAACAAGCGGGTTCAGGGAGCCGATGTCGGCGACTTGCTTTCGTGGTTTCTGCGTGGACATGGTTTGATGATTTCCTTTCGTGCGTCTCTATATTGCTTCTCTCGAAGTCGTTGCTCTGGGCTACTCGCTCTTGCTTCACGGCGCTTGGTGTTGAGGCGGTCTCTGTTCAGGCTCCACCAATTCCTTTTGTAGGCCGCCTTGGCTATTTTCTTGGAAGGCTGGTGTAGTTCTTTGATCCAGTCCATTTGGTGGGACATACAGAGCGTCTACCTCCCGTTGAATCTCGATCTTGCGCTGTCGGGCTTTCTCCAAGGCCATGAGCTGCTCAGGGGTAGCTTCTCTCTTCAAAGCTGGTCCGCTTCCCCACCAGATGGGCTGAGAGGCTGCAATACTCCAGAGCCGGTTCTCGATGCTCTGGCGAATCTCCGAGGGAGACATGAAGACGAAGGCCGGATGGGTGAGGGCCTGTCTTACGAACTTCTCTCCAAGGGCTTTGAGGCGGTCGGGGAAGGTAAGACTCCAGGGATCTCGCCGGGCTGTCTGTTTGGCTTGTTTGGTTTGGCGTCTGGCTCTCTCTTGTGCTCCCAAGCGCCAGGAGCCACGGCGTCTCAGACGATCAAGGAGTAACGGGGTCTCGGTCATAGTTCAAATTCCTAAGGGTGGTCTCGAAGTGGTTGATTCTACTGCTGAAATACTGATGCTTTCGGAGGGGCTACAGAGGACGTGAGGAAACGGATCTGAGCTGGCTTTGGTGGCACCTAGGCGTTCCCGGTAGGTACGGCTACCTTTGGCTTCCTTCTCCGTCCCGGCAACTGCGAGCACTCCCTGACGGCTTGCCTCTCCAAGGCCAAGGTGGCCGGATCAAGCCTTAGGCGGTCTACGTGCGCTGAATACAACCGAAGGGCACGACGTACGGCCATACTGACGGAGCAGAGGTCTTGGAAGTTCGAGGGGTCTTTTAACTCGCGCCGAATAAACTCCAAGGCGCGGTCTGACTTGGCATCAAGCCGGACCGGGCGGACAATTTGCGTACGGGTGACAAAGCGCCTGGCCCGCCCGTTTGTCTCGGGGTTCAATCGTGGTTGATTCTCTGCAATATGCATGACTCCTTTCCTTTCGGATAGTTAGAGGGGGTAGTCGAATCGCGGAAACAAAAGATTTCATGGGATGAGAAACAGAGAACGGACTATTTGTTGACTGACCTAGTCGACAAGGGCAGGCGTCCGCCAAAATGGTTTGTCTGTGCTGAGCCTGTTACCTATTGAAACGATGTTGCAGCTACTCGAGGAGAAATGTTTGTCTGTGCTGAAGGTGTCACCTACTGAAACGATGTTGCAGCGACAAACCCCGCAGCATGTCCTGTTTGTTCCCACTCGTGGAGAGATGAAACCAAACGGAATCCCCTGCGAATCCCGTTGAATTAGCTGGATGCTTTGGGAAGATTGCACATGTGGAAGCAGTTCGATAGGGATTTTAAATCCGCTGTGTCGCCTTGTCCCAAATGAAGCAACGCGAACTCGCTACACTGCTCCTGGCTCGCAGAGCCTCGCGGGCAGTCGCACTCGCCGCTCCAGCATCCCGGCTATTACTGCTTGTCCCCAGTCCACCTGGTCAACTCCCTGTCTGCTCGTTCACGCCACTCCTGCCTTCTTCGCTCAATAGTCCTCGGGCTATCCCAATAAATCCAGCGGTCACACAACTTGATAATCCTTTCTTCGTCCCCTACCGGCTCGTCTTTGCTAATGCAAATTTCCCCGATAGCAGGCCCGTTGATGGAGAATAAGACGAAGCCGTTGTTGTCGGATAACCGGGTGGTCTCGAACTCGAAGCGGCCGATCTGAATGTGCATGATGGAACCTCCTTGCTGCGCTGTAGCAGCTTGCCCATGGTTGATGAATGACGCGATAGGCACACGATACCATTCACCAAGCGTACTGTCAATACCCTAGATGATTCCACTAGTGGAGCCATCCCTGAGTACTCTCTGTACTGTACAATTGCCTACACCCAACCGTCTGGCAATTGCCCGCATACCAAGCAGCTGGGTCTTCCTCAGGGTGAGAATCTGAGCTTCAACAGCGGGGGCTATGCGTGGTCTGCCCAGCACCTTCCCCTGCGCCTTGGCCCTCTTCAGACCGGCCTTCACTCGTTCGACAATCATTGACCGTTCGAACTCTGAGAACACTCCGAGCATCTGGAACAGCATCTTCCCCGCTGGAGTTCCCGTATCCAAGCCCTGTTTATGGAGGTACAGATTCACCTTCTTGCTTTGCAACTCATTGAGGAAGGCCACCAGGTCTTGCAGGCTTCGGCCTAACCGGTCCACCGACCAAGCCGCCACCAAGTCAAACTCGCTACGAACGACGCCCTTGCACAGCCGATCAAAAGCGGGGCGTCCCTCTCGGCCTTTCGCACCGGAGATACCCTTGTCCACGAACCGTTCAACGATCTCCCAGCCTTCCCGAATAGCAACGGCTTCCAAGTCCTGTAGCTGGTTCTCTACGGTCTGGCCGTCCGTGCTGACTCGTGCGTACAGTGCAACCCTTTTCCTCGTGTGACTCATGTTTTCCCTCCCTGCTAGGAAGAAGGTAGCATGGGTCTGTCCTATAATCAAATGTATTTAGATCACTCGAAAGCGGGGTATCGAACGGGCGGATTTGCTGGGTTTTGGGGAAGTGTTTTCCGTGGGGTTTATAGGACAGCCTTACCAACGTGGCTTGGTGTCCCTGTACAAGTCCCGTAGTTGTTCTTGCCGTTGTCTCTCACTGTCTCTGCGGTATTCTTCCCGGCGTCGTTCTTCCCTGCGCTGCTGCTCAAGGGTCTCCGGTAGCGGTCCGTTCCTATACGTATCGTAGCCATGTTTGCGGTAGGTCTCGCGCTGTTGCTCCCAAGAGCTTTTGTACGGGTCATCGTAGGTAGTAGCTTGCGCGGGCATCACTGCTGCCATTAGGAGTAGACCAAGGAGAAGCAAGGCGTGTAGCATGGTGAATACCTCCTGTGTGTGTGTGTGCCTTACTGTAATGCTGGTATTAGTCGGCGTCAATCCCACCTAATGGCGGCATTCGTGAAGACAAGGGAGGACTAGGCTTATAGCAAGGAATGGACCAGATCGGTATTAAGTAGTGGCCCCATACGGGGGGTAAAGCGGGGATGTTCCTACCGCTATAGGCTAACAGAGTTTTTGCTGAAAACATCGGGTCAACTACTTACCCACGTAGTCACCCTCGCCATTAAACAACCGCAGTTGACAGCATTGTGCTTCTCTTATCCAAGCGGGTAACCTAGGTGACTTCTTCCATCTCCCACTGTACTTGTTGAACCACTCTTTCGCCTCCTGCAAAGTGATTATCTCGAAGTGTCGCAGGTCTTCTTCATAGAGATCCTCACTCCAATACAGAGCGCCTTTTCGGTTCATACCAGCCTGAAGCAGGTAGCGCACCTGAAAGAACCACCTCCCCGGGGTGCCCTCTTCAACGCCCACTCGGCAGACCATCCCGACGTGATCCACCGGGCCGACCTTCGCGGGTAGTCCTTTCAGGGCGAAGTTCTTTGATCGTTGCCGCAGGAAAATGCCGGTGGTGATGTCGTCGGGCGTCAGCATGGCGTTGTAGCCAATGGTAACGAGGTAACTACTTATGGTCAAGGTAGTGGAAATGAGGAAGGGTAAGGCCGGTGCTTCGTTGCTGTCGCTGAAGACAGCTCCGAGAAACTCGCGGTGTCCTTGCGCCCACATTCACAGGCACTTAAAATGGCGGCCATTTACAAACGGAGGTATCGAATGAGACTTGATCCGCTCATATCGAAGCGCTTCGAGGAGCTTGCAGCCAAAGCAGAGATGGTCTCTAAGTCCAGAAAACCTGATGGATTTGGAGGAACTCAATTCAGCGTATCATCCTCACTCTATAAGGAATGGGCTACGAATACCCTGAGTCTCTTAGAGAAATCTTTCGGGCGGGAAAGCATACATTTCACGCACCTGTTGAAGCATTACAATCAATTTATAGGATGGGAAAATCAATTCGAAGACAGTCGTTCAATCTTCAAGGCTGCTCGTGAAGACTATGAAGGAGGGTATTTGTTCAGCGTGCATGCCAAGATCAAAGCAGAGGTGTTGTCAGATGCATTTGAACAAGCCAGGGATCTACTCAAGAGGGGCTACAAAGATCTTGCCTGCATCCTCTGCCGTGTTTCTCTGGAGGTTACTCTAAAGGCCCTATGCGAAAGGAACGGCATCACTCCCGGAAAGCTCGAACGTATGAACGAAGCTCTTTGCAAGGCCAGCGTGTACAACATGGCGAAGCAAAAACAGGTCACTGCCTGGGCAGATATTGGTAACAAAGCGGCTCATGGTCAGTGGGACGAGTACACTAAGAATGATGCTCAATCGATGTTAGACGGCGTTGAAGCTCTCGTTGCCGATATTCTCTGAGCGCCGTTGGTCGGCTTAGTACTCATCCTATCGCTTCATTGGAAGGGACATGGGAACGCACTAGGAGGGCATCTATGGACATCTCTCCGGAAGCCTGGACAGAAGACGATCTATTGTCCTTGATAAGAAATAAAGTTGAGGAGCGCTCTGATCTGGAATACAAGGCATGTGGCGCGCTTCATCCCCGTGATGATAAAAAGAAGTCAGAAATAAGCAAAGACGTGTCCGCGCTTGCAAACTCTGACGGTGGTACCATCGTCTATGGGATGATTGAAGAGAAGCACCTTCCGAAAGAAGTAGAGGGCTTTGATCCAAGTGTCATAACTAAAGAGTGGTTGGAGCAAGTAATTCTTGGAAATATTCGCCCGAGGCTTCAGGGTGTCAAAATCAATCCAGTCCACTTAAGTACTCGTGCGCATGGAAAGTATGCATATGTGGTTCACGTCCCCCAAGCCAGTACTGCACATCAAGCATCAGATAAGAAGTATTACAAGCGGTTTAACTTCCAGAACGAACCGATGGAGGATTATGAGATTCGAGACATCATGAACCGAAGGACGCATCCTATTCTAATTCCACAGTTCGAGATTGGCCCCATAGTAACGCGTACAGGTAATGTCGAAGAGCGTAAGTTATACGTCACACTCAGAAATGAAGGTAACGTGAGAGCACAGCACGTGAAGCTGATCTTTGATACGCCAAGAGACCTAACAGGACCAGGCCGCGCCTTTTTACGGGGAACTGGCGATCAGGTTGAAGGACTGTTTGGCAAGGTGTGGAGCCGTCACATCTTTCAGAAACCCGATTACGTCTTATTTCCACACGACGAGCTGAACCTAAGAGACCATGCTTATTGGGCCGAAATTCGATTGAACACAGATAAGTTTGACAGGAATGATAAAACAGCTGTCTTTCTATACTGGAAGGTATATGCGGACGATATGCCTCCCCGGGCGGGCGAACTGTCCCTTGGAGATATACCTAAAGCACAATAGCAATACTGGATACTTAGCCCACATGTGTTCCCGGCGTGTTCCCCACACGGCAAAACCAGCCGAAATCCGCCTGAATTGCCCTGAAGAGAACCGGCTGGTCAAACTGGTGCAAAGCCGCTCCTGAAGCGCGTTTCCACTAGTTCGACAAGCAGTTATGAAAATGCACGTGAAAGGCTTAGAAGGCTGATGCTCTATCCGACTGAGCTACGGGCGCGCTTTTCTTCAAAGTTCTTAGCGCTGCGTCCTGAGTGTTGGGTTTGAAGCTCCAAAAACTAAGCACACAGCGCTAGCACCGCCTGGATGAGCGGAGTAGTCTGAATCTTTATGCAACTCCGCGTCAAGGCGTCAAATCCTCGGCAAGGACGATGAACCCTCCACAGCGTCCGATGGAGAGCAATCGTTGGTCGAGACTCACAAACTCTCGGTGCGATGGATCACCTTGCACGCAACACAATCTGCGCCTGCCCTTCTTCATCAAAGGTTAAGAGCCTCCTCCCTCTCAGCGCCTCCTCAGTGGCTTTGACCTTCGCCAAACAAGCGCCCAGAGTGACCTTCAGCGCGGAAACTGCCGCGCGTTTCATGCATGACTCCTTCGGACGTTTGGAGATGATCACTATAGTCTATTAGATGAATACCCGCCAAGCACGGCAAACCTTGGATGCCGTTACAAATAGCTGACAACCCCGCAGAGTTTTCGCCATTTCGGGGAAGGAAGGAGCGAGGACATGACGCAGTGGTCCCCCGACAATGTCAGCGGGCCTTTATCGTCGGCCAAGTGGCGAGTTCTTAGCTCCAGGATGCTCCCACAGGTCTCTCCCTCGGATGCAACGTCTCTTAAGGGAACCAGGTTTTTTTGACGCAGCACCCGCCTCCAACCCTCAACAAACGTTGACGAGACGTACTAAAAACTTCAACCGCAATACACCGTTGAGGCAGTGAATATCACGAAACGAATACATTGTCCTATTCCGGCATTTTGGTATACTGAGCAAAAAACGGAGGACATTTACCATGCCTGTATCCCAAATTACATCAAAGGGGCAGATTTTGATCCCTCGGCAACTTCGGCGCAAGCTTGGGTTCAAGGCCGGCAGCAAAGTGCAATTATTCGAAGAAGACGGACGCTTGGTCGTGGCCGCGGCTGCCGACGATCCCATCGCGGCCGCGACAGGCTTCCTCACCGGCAAGTTCTCCTTGACCGACGACCTCCGCCGCGAGCATCGAGAGGAGGCCCGTCGTGAGCAAAAAACTCGTCCTCGATAGCTTTGCCCTGGTCAGTCTTTTTCATAAGGAGCCCGGCTGGGAAAAGGTGCGTGCCGCCCTTTATGAGCAGCAGAAATCCGGAACCAAAGCTTTCCTAAACTGGATCAACTGGGGTGAGTTCTACTACATCGTCAAGCGCAAAGTTGGTGCAGCACGAGCCGCTGAAGCCCTCCATCTCCTGGAACAACTCCCCATCGAACTGGTACCAGTGGACCACACATTGGTACGAGAAGCGGCGGAGATCAAAAGCGAGCATGCGGTCTCCTACGCCGATGCATTTTGCATCGCCACGGCTCGCCGCCTCTCTGGAACAGTGCTGACGAGCGATCCCGAATTTCACGCCGTGGAGCATCTCATCACCATCCGGTGGCTGTCGAGATGACTCCACGTTGTCTACCCGCCATCTATCCCGTTGTGTGCGAAACTCAGCAGCATGAGGTGAATCGGATTAGATGCGATGTGAATCTGTTTTGATTCACTACCCTGCCCTTCTTGGAAACCCTCAGATAGAAATCCCGCCTATAGGTGAGGCGATAACAGCGCCCCTGCGTACGTATTTCCATCATGCCGTGATACCGTCTCACTTCAGCTAGTGAATGGCTTGTACCTTGCTAGAGCCACTTGGCCATAGGGTCGATGCGAGAGGAAAGGAAGGCGCCTGATGGATTGTGACCTGTGAATATCCAAAATACCGATGACCGATTTGTTTCCACAAAGCCGCGATTGCTCCACCAACGCACACATTGGAAATAGATTCGGGGTTGGGCCATATGGCCTTATACGAATGTTGGGAGCTCGATATTGGACCCCGAGCACTAAACTACAAGATGTATGGCGGACAAACATTCGTTTGGGGATTATTGTCCCGACCTGAAGGACAAAGGAATCACCGGAAAGAGGGATTGTGCGAAATACGTAATAGGAATAGGTAGGCGCCCAGAAGCATGTGTGAAGGCCCCGCATGGCCAATATGGCAGCGATCCAGTAAGGTTACTAGCCCTACTCACGTGAACCTGGCCAAGCGGGTGGAAGAGAGTTCGAGAAACCCAGGGGAAACGCACAAAACAAAGACCAGAGGTTTATGCGCCCATTCGGAGGACAGTCGCGATGACGCAGCTAATCAGTGAGCAAATTCGCCCCTCCATTCTTATTCAGCCAGTATGTGGTGAGTCACCCGGGCAATATCACGAAAAAGGCTGTACACATCTTCGAATCGTCAAGATTGAGAAACGGTTGGAGACATCATGAGATGGGCCGTCACGTTCCACGATTCTTATACAAAGACAGCTTCAAACACCTACTGCTCTTAAGCCTTATGCTGACAGCCATTGAATATCCGGAGATTGCGACATCGCAGCCGCCTCCAGACAAACTTCAACCATCTGACGCAACCTCTGCGGCACGATCACCATCTTCGTCTTCCTTGTCCACCGGTGAAGTAAAGAGCGACATTTTTGAGATCTTGAATGAGGAGAGAGAAAGCATTTCCAGAGGCACAGGACAAGAACAGCCCATTTCGGAAGCACCCGCCAACGTGTACGTCATTACTGATGAGGACATTCGCCACTCCGGCGCCACCGACATTCCCACCGTTTTACGGCGCATTCCCGGGATGGAAGTCATGCAAATGACTGGTGCGGATTTCAACGTAAGCGTGCGCGGTAATAATCAGACAGCCGCCAATCACCTACTTGTATTGGTGGATGGGCGCCCGATCTATGAATATGCTTTTGGAAGTGTGTTCTGGACGCTCTTGCCAGTGACTCTTCCGGAAATTAAAAAAATTGAAGTCATGAAGGGACCATCCGCGGCGATCTATGGATTCAACGCCTTTGATGGTGTAGTGAACATCATCACAAAGTCACCGCAAGAAATGAAAGGCAATACAAACGGAACATTCGCCCAATTTGGAGGGGGAGAATTTGGAACTATTAGATCAGCACTCATCCAGGCAGGCACTCATGGGAACTTTGGATACCGACTCTCATTCGGGCATGATCAAAATCAAAAATGGGAAAACCAGGATTCCTTAGCTTTGCGTTCTAATAAAGTGAATCTGCAAACGGAATACGCCTTCAAGGATAGTTCGAAAATTGTGCTTTCAGGCGGCCTGTTAGATTCCAACCGCTATGATGGCCAGGTCTTCGACGTCTTCCGTGAAGAAACGAAGCTCACAAACGGCTATATTCATGCCGCCTACGAACGGCCCAACTTTTTTATCCGCACGAGTTGGACAAGATGGGATAGAAGCAGTCTGGAGCTTCTGACACCCTCCCTTCTTAATCAGTTCTTTTTCTCTACCGGCTTTGACGGAAGCAATAACCAGCGCTTTCGGAATGATGTGTATACAACGTGGGCACAACATGCGCTGGATTTGACGCCCACCAATCGATTCATCTATGGAGTGAACTATTTTCACAATGCAGTGTCTAAACAGAACATATTCGAAGGCTCTCTTACGGAAGACCGGCTTGGTTTATATCTGCAAGACGAATGGCGTGCAACCTCGACATTGACATTCATCGCTGGCATTCGATGGGACTTTCTTACTGGATTAAATCCTACGTATAGTCCAAGGCTGGCTTTGATCTTCAAGCCACATAATGATCATACGTTTCGCATTTCTGGATCTGTTGCCTATCGTCCGCCGAGTTTCCTTGAATCACGCCTGTTGACCTTTTCATCAGACGCGTTTGGTGGTCCCGTTTTCTCTGGAGTTGGCTCACGAAATCTCAACCCGGAACAGATTGTGTCCTATGAAGCAGGATATCAAGGCTGGTATTTCAGGCATCGACTGCGGGTCAGGACGGACTTCTTTTACAACCATCTATCCAATTTTATCCAAGGTGGAGCCGCGACTCCTAATCCGCTCGTATTAAGGAAGGTCTGATTTATTCTCCGCGCGGAAT